>CAJTTQ010000093.1:1683-9486 GCA_910579145.1 uncultured Eubacterium sp. | reverse complement strand
ATCCCAGCAATGCCTGCTCATCCTTTTTTAACCTTTCAAATTCTTTAATCAGGTACAGTTTAAATTGCGGAGATACCCAGCTTGCAAATTCAAAAGCTATATCCTTGTAAGCATATGTACCGCCATATCTTCCTGCCTTAGCAATGATTCCCTAAGAATTTGTTCGGGATACCCATTGTTTTACTGACATAATAAATCGGTTTAATCCTGCTTCTAACATTATTTCTTCATAAGCAGTAGTATTGAAGTCTGCATTATACATCCCCTCCCAAATACCAAGAAATTCAATCGTATTTTTATTTCGAAGCCATTTTTCTATTAACGCAGGCCCATTATGAATTTTTCTAACCATATCCGTTAAGGATATATAATCATCCTCTTCAATCTTCAGGACCTGTATTTCTGTTCCATCAACATTGATTTTCCTCACATTTTTCCCTCCAGTAATTTATATCCTGTGTTTTCGTCTATTTACTTATTGGCATACTGTTATTTCAATTTTCCATCCCTTCTTCCACGAGATTATTCATCCATTTTCCCCTGACGAGCAGCACAAACCCCGCCACCGCCTTCACGGCGTCGACGCCGGAACAAAGAAGGTATAGCGGTACGATCGGAAGCGATGTAAATCTCGATAAACAGTAGGCAAACGGAATCGAGACACACCACATAAATCCGCAGTCAAACAAAAAGGTAATGATCGTCTTTCCGCCCGAACGGATCGTAAAATAGGCGGCATGTAAAAACGCGTTCAGCGGCATATACAACGCCAACACGAGTATGAAGCGGGAAGCGAGGCTGCGTATCTCCTCCGACGTCTCGTAAACGCCTGGAAAGACAAACGACATCCCGGCCAGACACGCGGCGATCCCGACACAGAGCGTCGTCGAGCAGAAAATGATCTTATACGCACTGTATTTCGCTTCTTTCATCTTCCCTGCCCCCAAAAGCTGGCCGACGATGATCGCCACGCTGTTTCCGATGGACAAAAATACGACATTGAACATATTGTTTAACGTATTGGATATATTCATCGCTGCCACGACGTCCAGGCCGCGCACCGAATAACACTGCATGAGCATCGCCATGCCGGCAGACCACAGCCCCTCGTTCAATAAGAGCGGCGTGCCCTTGCGGATCATTTTCACAACGAGTTCCTTCGGTATGTGCAGTCCGCGGTAAAGGCCTTCCACAAACGGATTCCGCTCCCGGTGGCGGTGTGTCCACAAAACGACGACGAGCATTTCCACGACCCTCGCCACCACGGTACCGATGGCAGCGCCGCTGGCACCGAGCGCCGGCGCGCCAAACTTTCCGTAGATCAGTATATAGTTTAAGCACAGGTTCACCAGAACCGAGATCAGCCCCGCTTTCATCGGCACCAGCGTTTCTCCCGTCTCTTTCAGCGTCCCGGCATAGACCTGGATGACCGCAAACGGAATAAAGCATAACATGACAATGTGCAGGTAATCCAGACCGTACATCAGCGTACCGGCGGCATTTCCTGCCTCTCCCTCCTGGCTCAGATAGAGCGTGATCAATTCAGTTCCAAAAAGTCCCATCACGACCAGGCCGATCACCGTAATGATCCCGCAGCAGATCAGCTTAAAGCGCACGGTGTGGCGGATCCCCTCGTGGTTGCGCTGTCCGTAAAACTGCGCGGTAAATATGCCCGGCCCTGACACCGCGCCAAATACGAGAAGATTGTACACAAAAATAAGCTGGTTCGCGATCGCGACGCCAGTCATCTGCTCCGTTCCCATCTGTCCCACCATAATATTATCTAACATGCTGGCAAAATTGGTAATACCCATCTGGATCATCATGGGCACGGCAATCGCGAACAGCCGACGATAAAATTTTTTGTCTCCGATCAATTTCGTTTTCCAGTCTCTCATCTTCTTCTCCTATCCATACGATTCAGTCACAAAAAGAGGTGCAGCTAGCCAGCACCTCTTTAAAGACTATACACCTTATGAAGATAAATTGCAACAGTAAATTTTATTCCTTCACTGGATTTTCTGCCTCCGGTAAGTAACCGAATTCCACTCCGCATCGATCGGCGGAAGCCTGTCAGTTCTCTGTGATCGACGCCTATGGCAAACCGGATTCGTCCTCTCGATCGAAGTGTGAGAAAACTCGTGATCAATGAAAAAATCCAGGATGATATCCTGTTAGCGTTCCGAAGCGACACGCATTATCACAATACGTATCACAAACACAATGGATAAATTTAAACCACTTTTTTGGCACGAGGCAGTGCGGCGTCGATAATGTGATCCTTCTGCCGGAAGATACGTTAGATGAACTACTCTCTCTTCTCCACAGTCTGGACGTTGCGATCCATTCGGATCAATTCGGCAGCGACGATTTTAATCAGAATTATATGAGCCGTCTGTTTAAACAAAATACCGGCATTTCAATTTTCGCATATGACATTGCGTTTTCGCACTAAAAGAAGCGCTCCCTATTGGGGCGCCTCTAAAAATATCACGTTGTCTTTGCCAACTTGAAAAGAAATGCTGACGCACTTATCTTCTCCTGATCTTGCTCTTTTTCAGCCCTTTACTACCAGAATACCAAAGCAGTTTTTTCAGTTTCCTGCACTGACGCACATCCAGTGATTTCAGTTTGTTATGGCGGCAGTCCAGCTTCTGGATCGTCTTGTTCTTTCTCACTTTTAGTGAGCGTATCATATTATCCCTGCATGTGACAGTTTGTACTTTAATGTTCCGCAGATCCAGTTTCGTCAAGAAATTTTGGTCTACCGATATCGTTTTGTATTTCCCCTTGGCGGATAAAAGCAGCTTTTTCAGGTCGTTGCGCCGGCACAACACGGTCTCGGCCTTCACGTTGCGCAGATCCAGTTTGGTCAGCCGGTTACCATCCAGGCTGATCATTTTGTACGGCGCCTTCGTCGAGAGCCGTATTTCTTTCAAATTGTTCCTCTCTGCCCGGATCGTCTGCACCTTGATCTTTCGCAGATCCAGCTTTGTGAGTTTATTACCATTCAGGCTGATCTCTTTGTACATTTGATCCGGCGACAATGTGATCTCTTTCAGTCTGTTCAGGTCTGCGAGAACTGTCCGCACTTTAATGTTTCGCAAATCCAGTTTTGTCAGTTTATTTCCGATCAAACTCAATGTCTCATAAGAAGCTTGTGGTGATAATCTCACATCGGTCAGTTCGTTCAGGCTGGCCTGTACTTCTTTTAATTTATGGTTGTTACTCAGATCTAAAACTTTCACTCCCGTATTATTGCAATCCAGATATTCCAGATCTGCCAGTTCCCCTATCTGGATGTCCGAGATCGTCACCCTCGTAAATCCGTATTTCAGGCGCCGTATGTTCGTACATCCACCCAATAACACGTTACTTTGCAGCCCTGTCGATGACACATCCAGTTCCTCCAACGCCGAGCAGCCGCGCATATTGATGGTATTGATACGATATCCGCCGAAGTGGAACGATTTCAGATTCTTCATCTCGCTCACGTCAAGTTCCGTCATATTAACACCATACAAAGTAAGGTTTGTCAGTGTCGGATACTTGTGAAAATCCAACGAGAAATTTACTGCGGGTACATTGGGAGTATCTAAACAGAGTTCCTGCAGCACTGGCATCCGATCTGGAATCTGGATGTTACTTCCCAGTTTCAGCGTGGTGATGTGAAGCATTTCTTTCGGAAGTACCACGCTCTCTTTTACAGCGGAATTTCCCTTGATATCGACTTGCGTTAATCCACCGAGCCGGCTGAGATCCTGTACCGGATATCCGCAGTCCAGTTGCAGTTCCTCCAGACAAATCAGTCCTGACAGATCGAGATTTTTCACTTCACCAGCCTTGCAAACAAAAATCTTTAGTTTTTTATTTGCCGAAAGATCAAGCGTAAGATCAACGCTGTATCCGCAATCATATTCCCCTTCCGGCTCGACAAACTGCAGGATCTGTAATTCTTCCAGCTCTGTAAAGACCTCGATCCCCTGAAAATTTTTCACCTCGTATCGGTCTTCGCAGTTGGCATCCACTACGATTTTACGGGTGTTATTCTTTTCCTCGTCAGTCAGGATGCGGTCTTTATTTTGATCGATCTGCGCCAGCACGTACTGGCGGAAATCGTTGTCGGGAAAAGTAGCTGCATTGACCGGCGTATCAGCTGCGTATGCCGGATCATGATGGAAGATCATCCCCAATAGCAGGCAGGCAAAACTTTGAATCAGGATCCTTTTTATCTGTTTCATATATGACCTCCTTTCCATCATGCAGGCAACGATATAATACAACAGCAACTATCAAAGTAGTGATTATAGACTACCATAATAGTTGCTGTTTGTCAAGAACTTTATTTCATTCGTTTTATCTATAGGCAACCGGAAGTTGTTTTAACGTCTTTTTCGATGCCCGTATTTTAAGTTTGGCACTTACCTTTTTGAACGCCGTTTTGGATAGCGACGATAATTTTTTCGCCCGGATCGTTACACGGCTCAGCTTCTTACAATCATAAAATGCTGATGTTTCAATTTTTGTCACATTCTTTCCCAGGATAACGGTTTTCAGATTCTTACATGATCGAATCGCTTTTTTCCCGATTTCCGTCACTTTGTACGTAGTACCTTTCCACTTAACCGTTGCAGGGATTACGGCTTTTTTCAAATTTCTGCGGAGCAGCGACTGAACTTTAACCTTCTTTTTCCCCTTGCTTATGATCTTGTATTGAAAGGCGCCTTTTGTAAACTGGGATTTATTTTCATCTGTATCGTTTGTTTTCGGGTTTTTATTTTCCGGATTTTTAATATCCGTATTCTGCCCCCGATTATTTTTTTCCGCATTTCCAATATCAGAACCTGTTTTTTTATCTTCCGTGTCCGGATTGGTCGATGGTTGTTCCGGATCAGCTCCATCCTCCGAAAGATCTGCCTGCTTCGCCTCCGTCCGCACCGTCACCGAATCGGACTCTAACCCATCTGAAACGGCCGTCACCGTAAAACTTCCCGCTTTTTTTGTGGAACGCACGATCACAAGTGCTTTCCCGTTAAATGCGCTGCGGCTCCAACTGCCATCCTTATCTTTATAGCGTTCCCTGGAGATCGGATTTCCGTTATCAACTCCGACGATCTCTCCGTCGCCGGAAATTTGAAATTCGATCTTATTTGATGCCGCAGGAACAAAATTGTCTTCCTGGTCGGTCACGTCGACGGTAATATAACTCAGATCATTCCCGTCACTCGCGATCACGGACCGGTCAGCCGACGCCTTACATTTTGCCGGTTCTCCCGCCGTTACAACCTGATCCCTCGCAATTTCCGTTCCGTTTTCATCAAACGCGACCGCTTCGATCGTCGTCCCGACCCGGTACTCCCAGGGCAAAGCCCACTCAAGATACAGTCTGTCGCTGTCCTCTGACTGCTGCTGGTATTTTTTTCCGTAATCAGTTACTTTCTGCGCAAACTGCTTTTTCCCCTGCGACACACCGTCGACAAACAGCTCAACCGCAGGCGCATTTGAGTAAATACGCAATGGTATCTTTCCCACGGCATCATCGCTGTACGTTACTTTTTCTTTCTCGTCCAGATCATCCAGCTCCGATTTTCCCGGATACGTTACTTTTTTCCGCAGGGCGTCATCTTCCCAGTTCCAGTGGGGCATGATATGGACCATCGGATTTTTCTTCACATCTGTCCACTGGCTCTGATAGAGGTAATATCTGTCTTTCGCAAAACCACACGTATCCACAATGCCAAAATAAGAACTTTTAGCGGTCCCATAGAACGGCTCCGGTTCCCCGATATAATCGAATCCCGTCCATACAAATTGTCCCGCGATAAACTGTCTGTCTCTGTCATATATGAGAGATTCCGTTACATTCCGCCCAAACCGCGCCGTGCGGTTATCATATTCTGACAACTGTTTACCGGACACCGCGTCCGCCGCCAGATTTCCATCTACATTATCTACCGCGTGATCGCCTGATATCCACGGACTCGCGTAATATCCTCTGGAACTTAATGTGGAAGCCGTTTCGGAACCAAATATTTTCCAGTCCGGTTTTTCTTTATGCAGCGAATCGTAGTAGTACTCGCCATAGTTTAGTCCCACGAGATCCAGTTCATCGTCCACCTGTTTCATGATCTCGGGGTTCGACCAGCTAACCTTATATTTATTTTCCCCCATGGAAGCTGGGTGCTCCGTATCTACTTCTTTGACCCAGTTCATCATTTCCTTGCAATAAGCGATGCCTTCCCGGTAAGTCGTTTCCGTACATTCATTACCGATACTCCACATGATGATGCAGGGACTGTTACGGTCTTTTTTTATGATCTGCTGGAGGTCATATTTTCCCCATGTCGTTCCCTCTTCTACGCCAGGATACGTACATTCCTGCATGAAAAACTGCTTGCCATAATCCGAATCATTTTTTCCTTCCCACCACGTATCAAACGACTCTTCAAACACCATGAATCCCATTTCATCACACAATTTGATAAATTGGGGAGACGCCGCGTTATGTGACGTTCGGATCGCATTGACTCCCATCTCCCTCATGATCTTCAACTGGCGCCGGAATGCCGCTTCATTTCCAACTGCTCCGAGAGCGCCCTGATCATGGTGAAGGCACACGCCCTGGATCTTCATCCACTCCCCGTTGAGGGAAAAACCAGTTTCGGAGTCAAAGTTAAAATACTTGAAACCAAATGTGGTTTCATATGTGTCGATGACTTCTCCCTCCCGTAAAACTTCTGTTTTCATTTTATAGAGTTTGGGATCGTCTATACTCCATAATTTCGGGTTCTTCACCTGGATCTTTTGTGAGACGGTAAGGCTTTTTCCAGACTCTATCGTCTGCTTCTCACTTACACAGGGCGTTGCTCCCGCGCAGGCTTTTACCCCATAATAATTCATAACCGTATTTCTGACGGAGATCTGCGCCTCGTCCGCCGATTCGTTTTGTACCGTTGACTCAATGTCTACCGTTACGCTGCCAGTCGGAAACTCTTTTTCCAGATCAGGCGTTTTTATGACAACCCCGTATTTTTCCACATGCAAGGGATCCGCGACAGTCAAATAGACATCCCGGTAGATTCCGCTCCCGCTGTACCACCGGCTTGTGTAGCCTGCCTTATTCTCATTTGTCGTATTCGTAACGCTTACCGCGATGACATTTTCCGTCGTTCCATCGCAAACGACATAATCGGTGAGATCAAAACGAAACGGGACGTATCCATTCGGATAATTGCCGACAAGCCGTCCATTGACATACAGGTAACTATCCTGATACACGCCGTCAAAATCGATCCAGATCTTTTTCCCTGCAAGGTTTTGGGGGAGAACAAACGATTTTCGATACCATCCATTCCCTCCTTTTAGCGACCCAACCGATGAAGCGATGGAATTATCAAAATTTCTGTAAATGCTCCAGTCATGCGGAAGTGTTACCTCTTCCCATCCAGAATCATCGTAATCTGCTTGTTCCGGGCTTCCCTCCGGTTCCAGACAGAACCCCCATCCCTCGTTAAATGACATTGTTTTCTCATTGTCAAAAGAGATTTCTGCACTTGCCGCTTGTTGCACAGCTGCTTCTGCCTGTCTGATCTGTACACCACTGACTGGGCATGCACAAACGGTAAGTACGACAGCCATTAGAACAGAACACATTTTTTTGCTACACGTTTTTCCCAATATTTTTCCCAAAATCCATTTTTCCATCATTGAAAAATACCTCCATTTCTGCTAAGCTGGTTTTTCATTTCTGGTTTTCATTATATACTGCGGAGCAACGAGCGGCAAGCAATCAGTATAACATAA
>CAJTTQ010000093.1:0-1673 GCA_910579145.1 uncultured Eubacterium sp. | reverse complement strand
TATGAACAATTTTATAATTCAAAAATTATAGGATTTTTGTCATTTTGCCCTTGAAATCTATACATGATTTTAGTATAATATCATAAAATGAACTCGTTTGGAAGGGATTGGAAATGCCATCAAAAAATATAAACTCTTATACAGAATTGAATGTAGAATATGAACTGCCTTTTTATCTCCGTTCGACCGGTTACAATGATAGTACTCCTTCGGCAGAACATCCGAACGGATATCTTTATCATTATATTTGTATCGTGCTGGAAGGGAAATGTCTGCTGAAAGCGGGAAGGTACTCCTTTCATTTGGGAAAAGGCGACGGCTTTTTTATCCGCTCCCATTTCCCGTTTTCTTATTCTTCCTTATCGAAAGACTGCCGCATACAATGGCTTACATTTGATGGATACGCCGTGATCCCGCTGCTTTCGAGGCTTGATTTACAGAATTATATGATATTTCATAACTTAGACTGCGACAGCCTTTCGCACAAGCTGTCAAATATGTATTATATTTCGATCAATAATGACTTTACGAGCAAACTGAACAACTCGGCCTTCACGTATCAATTTTTGGTAGATATCTACACGCAGTCGGAACAGGGGATTCACCGATCTGAGGGCGCGTATAAAAACAAGGCGTTCTTATTTGCCAAAAGATATATCGATCAATTTTATATGGATGAGCTCTCCCAGTCCCAGATTGCAGATGCCGCCCACATTTCCCCGCAGCATTTGTGCCGTTTATTCAAGCAGAATCTTCATATGACGCCGATACGATATCTGAATGAAGTCCGTATGGATCATGCAAAAACTTTATTGGAAAAAACCTCTCTTTCTATCGTGCAGATCGGAGAAAAAGTCGGCTTTTTTACCCCGCATTATTTTTCCAGCACCTTTCGCCGCATCTGTGGAAAAACGCCGTCCGAATACCGTGAAATCGCGCGTATTGCGGCGAATAGGAATTGATCGGCAATTCATCCTTCAATCCTTTTAGAATTCCTCACTCAGGAGAAAATCCGCGACATTCATTGTTTTCACTCCCTCATAATTTCCAGCAGCAAACGCATCTGTGCGCAGCACGTATTTGGGATAATTATCCCTGATCGGGAGCAGGCGGTCATATTCGCGCTTCTCGGTTTTCCCGGATCGTATTTCCTGTGTCACCTGAACGTACATCCGGTCGTTTTGCCGGTTCGCCACAAAGTCAATCTCCCCGTCGCAGGCTTTTCCAATATAAACTGCGTACTCCCTGCGGCACAATTCTAGATAAACGACATTTTCAAGACTCATTGCCACGCTATCCGCCGTATAACCTAAAACACTATATTTCAATGACACATCTGCAAGATAAAATTTCTCCTGCGTTTTTAATAGTTCCTTTCCCTGCAGATCATATCTTGAGCAGCGATGGAGCAAATATGCTTTTTCCAATTTTTTTAAATAGCTGTATGCCGTCTCGTTATCCAGTTTCCGATGTTCTGCTTTCAGATGATCTGAAATAGACTTTGCCTTCCCGCTTGCAATCATCTGATTCTCTAACCAACTCTCCCTCAGAAAGGACATTTTTATATGCCTTGAAATCGTCGATTTGTCTCTTTGAAATAATTCAGCCATCTGATAAATAACCATACAGCTCACTTCTAAATTGTGCAACGCCCATTGCACTTTTGTTTCATC
>CAJTTQ010000092.1 GCA_910579145.1 uncultured Eubacterium sp. | reverse complement strand
TCGAACTGTTCCGACGGAACCTTTACTCCCGAAGAGCTTGTGGTCCGGGGGATTGAAAACGATCTTGTGGCATTCGCCCTCACCGACCACGACACAGTCGACGGCGTGGAACGCGCCATGCGCAAAGCAACGGAACTGGAAAATCATATCCAGGTCATCCCAGGCGTCGAACTGTCCTGCCAGTATGAAGTGGAGGCCAGTCCCGGGGTGCGCACCGGTCAGAACGTGGAAATCCATATTTTAGGATACCAGATCGACCACCACGATCCTGTCCTCGTTTCCACCTTGGAACAGGTGGCAAAAGAGCGGGACAACCGCAATAAAAAAATGTGTGAGAACCTTCATGACGCCGGATATCCGATCAGTTATGAAGAACTCACGGAAAAATTTGGTAATATGATCATTACGAGGGCACATTTTGCCAAGCTATTACTCGAAAATGGCGGCGTTCCATCGATGGATGCCGCCTTTCGGACATGCCTGGCGATCGACAGTCCGTATTTTGTGAACCGGGAATACCTGACACCGGAAGGCGCCATTACACTCATACAAAATGCCGGCGGCATTCCGGTACTCGCCCACCCGCTTTTGTACAAACTATCGGTCAGCGAGATCCGCGCGATGCTTTTTACGCTGAAAGGGTACGGCATCTGCGGGATCGAGGCGTTGTACTCGCGCAACCACGGCACGGACGAGGCGTTTGTCCGAAAACTTGCCAGCGAATATGAACTGTTCATCACCGGCGGCTCCGACTTTCACGGAGACAATAAACCGGATATTGAGATGGGCACTGGGACTGGCAATCTGCGCATTCCCGTGATGCTGCTCGAAAATCTCAAAAAATGATTTATGGCAGCCGGAGTTTTTCCATCTGACGGATCATCTCTTCGGCTGCTTCTGTTATGTTTTTGGCGCCGAGGACGGCGGATACGACGGCAACACCGTCCACTCCCGTCCCCGTCAGGCGGGGCATATGTTCCGGTTTGACGCCTCCGATCGCAACGATCGGGATTTTCACTGTTTTTCTTATCTTAAGAAGTTCCTCGTAAGAAACGTGGTGGGTATCAGCTTTCGTTGACGTGCCAAACACATCTCCGACCCCGATATAATCGGCGCCGTCTTTCTGTGCCCGCAGGGCAAGTTCTGCATTGTAAGCAGATACGCCGATGATCTTATGCTTTCCCAGCATTTCCCGCGCCACGCCAGCCGGAATATCTTTTTGTCCCAAATGAACGCCATCTGCATCGACCGCCACCGCGATATCGATCCTGTCATTGATGATCAGCGGGATCTCATACGCGTCCGTCACCTCTTTTACGCTGCGGGCGATGCGGAGAAACTCCTTTCCCAGACAATTTTTTTCTCGCAGCTGCACGATCGTCACACCGCCTTTGATCGCCAGCTCCACCCCCTCTTCAATCGTATCCGAGGTCATCAGTTCCCGGTCGGTACAAAGGTAAAGGGAATAATCTACTCTTGGTTTCATCACTTCCTCCATTTTCTGTTCCATGTTATGATTGCTGCAGCATTTCCTCGATCTCCTGCGCGTACTCCGGACTCTTTTTCTGAATACGCTCCAGTTCCCCTAGAAAATCCTGCATGATCCCGTTATTATAGTCAATCTGCTCGCGCAGTTTCTGCCGCCGTTCATTCAGGCTGTGTCTAACTTCTACCATATCTTTCGGCTCTACGATCGCATTCGCCTGATGAAGCCAGATGCTCTTGTCCTTCACTCCGAGCGCCTCCAGTTCCTGCAAGAGGATTTCATTCTTTTCATTGAGAAGAAAAGCATCCTCCCTCTGTTTCGCCCACTCCCGCTTCGCTTTGCGGTACTGGTCGTACACAAATTCGAGTTCCGTCGCATTCCTGACTTTATACTTGCTGCACAAATAGTCGATCGTCCTCGTATTGTTTACATATTTGATTTTTGTGCGGTTGGCAAGTGCGATCGCCCGGTTACATTTCCGCTCGGTAATGACCATATACGTGCGGTTCTTTCTCGACTCCAGCACGATGACGAGGAGAACGACAAAGGCAAACGCCGCCGTCGCCACAAACGGCACCTGGATATCTACCTGAAAGACAAACCAGATCGTCAGAATCAGGATGCCGAACATCGCAAGCATCCCTCCCAGGACCTTGCTGACAAGACGGAGCGTCCCCTGCCGCCGGATAATATCCCGTTTCTCGCCAAGCAGGATCCTCTTCTCACTGTCAAGCTGGCGCATATCATGCTTCACCTTGATTTGATAATCTTCGTACCCTTTGAGGTTCGAAACGTCCTTTGCCACTTTAGGCTCAAAATGATCCATTGCGGCCTTTTGGGCATCGTTGAATTTGTACTTGCGATGTTTCAGGCTTTCCCGCTCCCTCGTTAGCTCCACGATCGCCTGAGCCGCCTCCAAAAGTTCTTTCTTTTCCTCGGGCTGTGCCTGATCGATGAGCTGTATGTCCTTCAGGTACGAAGTCACCTGCCCGTACTCTGTCTTTATATCGCCGCACTGCCTCTTCGCCTCCCGGATCCCTTCGTAAAGCCTTTGAATATAATCCAAACGAAGCATTTTATTATTCAGGTCTACGCTGATCTTTTCAAGATCGACCTTTTCTTTTGATAAATCAACCGTCTCGTCCGCATCCGCGTATTCCCGCTCACGGCCCGCACTCTCGTCCGCTGGGACATCATGCTCTTTTTTTCTTCTCTTTCCAAATAACTGAAACTTCATTTTTCCTCCAATCGCGCACTCTCGTCCGTTTCCAGATCGGATGCCCGCAGTTCTTTTTTACATGTATCTATAAACGCAAAATCCTCTTCAACAAGCCGGCACATTTCTTTTGCATCTATATAATCTTGTCTTAATTTTTCTTTCTGTTCCGGGCTCTTTCCAAATGCCTCGCATTCCCTCTCAAAAAGATCCTCCTTTTCATCGATCAAAAGCGTATACAAATACTGATTTAGCGACTCTTCCCGGTGGTTTCTCGCATAGGCTTCCTGAAATCCCCTTGCCGCCTCCTGAAACGAGGAGACATAAAAAAGCGCGATCGCCTGATTGTGAAGCAGATTCCCATACTCCTCCGCCGTAAATCGGCCCGCCAGCTCTCCTCCCAGGATTTTTTTGTACTCCTGCAGGCTCTTTCCATATTTTCCGGCATTCAGGTACGCATCCGCCTGGATCTTGCCTTTTTGGTGCGGCGGCAGATGCGAAATCCTGCCCATGACCTCCACCAGCGCCCTTACCTCTTCCTCCCTGTAATAATCACAGGAACAGAGCAGCGTCACGACGAGGTCTTTCACATCGTGGTGGCGCTTTATCAACCCCTTCATCTTTTCTGCCAGCGACTCACAGTGGACCTGCTCCGAGAGCCAGACGGTGAGCCGCTCATCAAAAAACTGCTCCGTCACATTGTATATATTGTTGTAGATATAATAGCACAATTCCTCCAGGGAGTACACCGGCACCTCGGAAACCGGGATGACATACGGCACCTTTGCCAGATCTCCTTTGCATACGATAAACATAGCCCGTTCCTTTCTTATAACATGATCGTCTCTTCCCAAATCC
This sequence comes from uncultured Eubacterium sp., assembly GCA_910579145.1. GTDB lineage: Bacteria > Bacillota > Clostridia > Lachnospirales > Lachnospiraceae > Eubacterium_F. Next base: position 6,421 of record CAJTTQ010000092.1, on the reverse strand, counting down.
GGTAAGAGGATGGAAATAATTCCCCAAACCCCTTGTCCCTGACCGTAATGATACATCGGTCCGCACCGGCGAAACGGATCCTCATGCCGATCCGCACCTTCCGTTCGGTCCGGCCCCAGATGCCCTCCATCGGGATAAAATGAACCGTCTTTTCTCTTGTAACGGCATTTTTTATATGGAGTTCCAGTTCGTGATCGCCATCGGGGATCAGATCCAGTTCCTCATCGATCTGATACCAGGGCATTCCCGCTTTTGCCAAAAGGATTTCCTGTTCCTTCGCATCGGTATACGCCTGGATCGAAATGTACGAAGAAACCGCATCTTCGCCCAGATACACAAACGAATCGATCTTTTTTTCCCCGCCGGCCTCACCAGCCATATAGCACGCCCCGCACACATAAAGATTGTCGCCCTGGAATAAATGCCTCCCGATACAGAGCCGCTTCATCACATCATCGGCAAAACCATCCGCAAAGCCCTCCCCGGTCATATACAGGCTCGTGATGATCTGCCCGTGGATCGCCCCCTGCACCATCCCCTCAAAAATGGACGCCTTCTCTTCCTCACTGTGTTCCTCCCCGCCGAGAAGCTCCGCGTAATCACGGTAATCCTTCTCGAATACCCGGACAAGCATCGGCCTTCTAGAGCGGTCTGTCTGCATTTGGAAATAGATGAGCCTGTCCTTTTGAAACTCAAACATACCGACCTGGTTCACCCACAATTCCTTTTTCTGGCTCATGACATAATACACATAAGTCTGCCTGCGGTCAACGACGAGCGCGCGGTCTTTGTCGATCCCCAGCTTCTCCAGTGCCCGAAACACCACGGAAATAAACCGGTAATCGTCATATTCCGCCGTCACGACAAGCTTTTTGATCGATTCCTGGGGGTATTTTTTCTTCGTCATCGACAGCGTCCTGCGAAAGAAAACCGCCAGTATATTGACCGGATCCGATTCCCGTCCCTCGACCACAACCGGTTCCTGCGCAGCAATCTTTGCGAGAAATCCCGTGACGAGCTCATTTGAACCGGGCACGGCCAAAGCCGTTTCTATATACGGCGTCTCCCCTCCGTCCCCATCTTTCACGGTCAGAACTTCCGGCCCTTCCTGCGACGGGCCCCATACAGCGATCTGCGTTACTGCGTCACGTAGATCCACCCCTACATATAGCTTGCGCTCGCTCATAAAAATCACCTTTCCTCTTCGATCGGTTTCAACAGCAGCTCCGCGATCTGATGCCTTGATTTATACTGTGCCACGAGACGGTCAAATTCCCTCTTGTCGCCTGACTCTTTCGCCCCGATCATCCGATCCACGAATCCATAAAAGGCCGGATTTTCCCTCTCCGTTTTCTGTCCCTGCAAAAGGACACCCTCTATGGCGGGCTGCGATCCGTTCCCCGTGTACACGCGGTATGGAATGCGCTCTTCCCTAAACATAAGCATCTCATAAATATAGATATCCGTGAATACCTCTCTCATCGGATGAACACTTGTTTGCCCGCCTTCGTCCAGTTCGATCCGCACTTCTCCCGGACGGGAACAGTAACACGTAACGATCTCTGTATGTTCAATCTCAAACGGCACCTCAAGTTTTCCGGCAAAGCCTTTCATAAAATCCAGAACCAGTCCCCTAGAAACGCACTGCGACAAATGGTAACTGATATATTCCCGCTCTTTGTCCGTGTATTCCTCTTTGCCCGAGTAATATTTTAACATGGCGAGCATCATCGTATGATTATCCTCGGAAAGACCTTCTTTCTGTATGATCTTTCTCACGCCGTCGGATAAGCCGCATGTTCCAACCAGGTATCGATAAGACCAATACAACAAAAATGCTTTTGCCAGCATGCGGTTTGCCCCGTACTCGTGATAATCCACAAATATGTCGGTGTATTTTTCCGGGTCGTCGGAAATAAATAGTGCCTGTCCGAGCAGCCTCTCCGTCGCTCCATCGCCTGTCACCGCCTGCCGTTTTACGGCGTCCCGGTAAATATCCCGCAGATGCTCCGTCCTTCCCATATAATAGTCCGCAAGATACGATAGCGTCTTCTCGTTGCTCACGCCGTTCCGGTAAAGGAAGTCACACAGCCTCATATAATAGGTTTCAAATTTACCGTTATTCTCTTCCAGTTTCCAGGTGATCAGAAGCAGGATCAATTTTTTACTCGCGTGCGTCAACCGGTACTTATGAAGCACTTCTAGCGCCTCATCGTTCATCCGGTGCTGGATCATCGTCTGAAGGATCCCGATCCGTTTTTCATCATTGATGTAATCAAACGGAATGAGCCGGATCACCTCTTCCAACAGGGCATCCTCCCCGATGGAACGGTAATATTCATACAGAACTATCAGGGCCAGGCAGCGGTATTCTTCCCCGGGAATGTCCTTTCGTATCATCGAATGGAGGAGTATGGCATCTTTCGCCCCCGTTTCCTTTTTTACCACCGCCTCGGAAAACAGGTGCAGCAAAAGCACCGGGTGGTCAGAACCGTATTCATAACATGTCCCGGCGAGATGATCCAGATGCAGCATCTTCTCCAGCTCATACGGAACCGTTCCCGTATGGTAGAATCCGCGCTTATCCTCAAAATACAGCCTCGCGTTCGGTGTTCCTATGCTGATCCACGCCTCCCCGTTCACGAGGTTATACTTCATCGCCCCGCCGCCCTCGTCATGTACGACGACGACCCGTTCCATATTGCGGTTACTGCATGTCACATGGTGGGAAAAGAGAATGTACGGCAGTTGAAGCGCCGCCTGTCCCTTGATGTCCTCTCTCGTCAGGCACGCCTCATACAGCGCAGCGAGCTCGGCGCTGATACGCCGGTTGTGCAGCTGGCCAAGCGCGAATTCGCGGATCATGCTCTCATATGCCTGGAAATACTGGGGATGCTCGTCCCGATTTCTCACAATACTGGCATAAAAACACGTCTTGACAGGATCCCTCAGGTGGTTTTCATATTTGAAATAAGAAATAACGGTCGCAAGCGCCTGATCCATATCTTCCTTTTTCATCGAATACATGTAGTACTCAAACAGATCGGTAATACGAAGCGACTGCTCAACCCCGAGCCGGAACCACTTAAAATATCTGGGTCCCTGTTTCTCCGAGCGGATCAAAAGAGAGCAGATGCTCTGGAGCGTATCCCTGTTCCCAAACATATCGTAGCATCGTGTCAGCAGCTGGAACAGCGCAGGCGTACACCGTTTCTTTCTCGAAGCCAGAAAAGAAACCGCGATCACGAGATGTCCTGTCATTAAATCATGTTTTAATGCAAACCGGAGTGCACCGGTCGTCCTCGCGTCCAATTTCTTTAAAAGATCCGGTTCCTGCTGGATCAACATGACGCGGTACAGATGCAGATACGGACTAAAGTACCCTTCTTCCCACAACGTATCCAGCTCCTCCATCAATCCGACGGCGTCCCCCTCAAAATATCCCAGCCGCTCGAGAAGCACCAAAAGACGCCAGTGACGATATCCATTGACATAGAACTGTTTTATTTTCGATCTGAGTTCGGTCTTTTCCTCCTCCGAACACCCCATTTTTACTTTCAGAAATAAAAACAATAAATACCGGTATACCTGTTCCATGCTCTCTCCAGCGCGCGGCTCCGCCAGCCCGTCTACCGCCGTGCGAAACAAATTCATCCCCACCTCATTTTTCGTCATATAGCTCATATACCCCTCGTAAACCATCCCGTCCCCGCCGCACAGTTCCACGATCCGTTCTTTCTCCTTTACGAGCAGGGCAAGCCACGATTCCCGGTAACTGCTGTTTAACATATACCGGATATGTCCGTGGACGAGGGAACTGATCAGCCTTTTGCGCGCCAGACGCTTTTTCCGCTGCGGCGCCCCCGTCTCACCATGAACGCGTACCGCCACTTCGAGCCGCTGATAAACGGTTTCCAGCACGATCCGGCAGCGATGCCGGCCGGGCTGTACGCCGTCAGCGTGGATACAGTATGAAATAGATGCCTGGTTTCCCGAAAAATCGCCGGCATGCAGATGATCCCTGCTCAGGGTTAAAAAGGAGGCATCTGACTCCAGCCGGATCCCCACCATACCCCAGCCATCCTTTACGACCAAAAGCTCGCCGCGCACATCCTCCTCCCCGACACGGCACACGACCTGTTTCTTGTTTACCATAAACTGCACAGGCAATTTATCCCCATGCGCCGTCAAAAACTCTTCCAACGCCTGCTTCTTCGAATTCTTCTTTGTTAAATACTGATATAACCTTTTCTCATCCATTTGTTCCAGATAGAGTTTCGGAAATTTATAATGGTAAAATAACGTCACCGCTTCTTCAAAATGTTCCTGCGCGTACCGGACAAACTCCGCGTACGACGTCAACTCGCCCGTAATCCCCTTTAAATACCTGCCTGTCACCATGATTAAAAACGGCAGTTCACACTCGCCGCAGTCGGTAATGATCATGATCGTACCGTCCAAAACGTCGCCCGCCTTGCGGATCCCGGCATGCACATTCACCGTGATCTCATTGTCCTTTCCGTCAAAGACCGGAAGAAATCCAATATCAAATTCATCGACTGCGCCGAAGCCTTTGATCTTTGTACCTCTCGCATTTTTTACACGAAAAACAGAAGATGCTTCCCCACCTTCCGGCACCTCAAATTCCAAACGTCCTGGTGACACGACAATCTCCGGCTGCTCATAGGTAAAATTTCCCTGAGCCAGCGACATGACCTTTTCCTTCATTACTTCCTCCATCTATGTTACGGTGTTTGTTCGATTTTTTTGATCAGCGCCCCGATCAGGCGCTCCTCCATCGCGCGGCATCCTTCCAGACGGTACGATTTGACCATTTTCAGAGCCTCTACCGCGATCTGCAGGGCAGCCCCTTTATCGCCTTCCACAAAGAAGAGCCAGTAAGCAAACACCCTCTTCGCATTTACGTCCTCCCTGCCGTCCAGTTTTTCGAGAAACGGCTTTCCATAATATTTAGCCTTCCCCTCATTCGGCGCAATAATGACATGATAAAAAACAAATTCACATAAGATGTTTAGATCAGAATGCGACCACTTATCCGGCACATACTGTTCGAACTCGTCCATGATCTTCTTTACGCCCTCATATTCACCGCGGTCTAAAAAATGATAATAACACAGGAGCAGATACTTTTTCACAACCGTGCCATCCGACAGATTGCCAGTTCCCGGCGCCCACTGGATCTGCATCCCGCCCGGCGCCTCTCCCGCCTTTAGAGCCGCGATGCACCTCTCGTACTCCCGCCGCATGATGCCGGCCGCGCCGCTGCCGGCCTTTTTTTTCTGATTGATACACAGCCGGATAAACAAGACGAGCGTATACGCCGCCATGACGACAGCCATCGCCTGCGTCAACGCGTTCACGGGCATGATCTTTGTGCCATAGAGCTGGAACCAGACCGTTTCCGTAAAAAACAAGGCGGCGGCCATCGAAAACGCGCCGTAGATCAGATTTCTCATTTTCGTATATTTCGTATCCAGCATACTGCAGCTTATGTACGGCTGCGGGTCACATAGTCCGACCGAAAGCCCTTTGCCCCGTCGCCCGACACGGATCATAAAAAATACAAACTCATCAAACCGAAACCGCAGTACTGCCCCTACAATGAGTTTTCCCAGTGCAGCGGCAAGTCCCACGATCACATACCCGGCGGCGGCTCCGCCCGCCGCCATAAAAACCTTTGCTACCATACTCATCTGCCCCGCCTTCCTCTCAGGTGCTTTTCCTAACAATAATCCCTTTCCATAATTGTATATAAATTACAGCATTTTGTAAATAGAAAGTTTTACAGCCCGGCCATCTGTACAAAACCGATCGCCGCGAGGACGACGCCGGCAAAATAGTCACAAAACCTTCCGCAGCGGATCCTCTTCTCCGCCAGCACAAGAAATAAAAATGTAAGCACCCCCGCCACAAACGGAAACGCGTAGGCGGCCGTCCCCATCGTACACAGGCTCAGACCCGCGCAGAACGAATCGGAAGCGAGCACGCCGCCCAGTACGATCCCCTCGAGCGGTTCGATCGTTTTCGACGCGTCCGTGTCGTAATTTTTCCCTTTCTTCCCCGTTATGACACTCCAAAGCGTCCTCGCCCCGATCAGGATCAGTACGACACCACCCGCCATCTGGATATAATACGGGTTGATCACACGCCCGAGGCCATCGCCAAGAAGTACCGCCACAAGAGAGGTAATACCTGAAATAAAGGCAACGATCCCCTTTGTCGTCCAGGGGATTTTTATGTCCGCCGCCTGATATGCCGCCCCCAGCGCCCATGAATCAATGCTTCCCGATAAGCCGAGCAAAATGATTTTGAGCATTTTTCTCATTTTCTCCTAAAATATGACTTATTTTTATCCTATGATTCGCCATATAAGATGGTTCTTCGTTGCATAAATCCAGTC
>CAJTTQ010000091.1 GCA_910579145.1 uncultured Eubacterium sp. | reverse complement strand
AAATGCAGGCATCATAGTTTGAATACATTAGACTCAAAATATTTTGTGTTTCAAGATGCACAATTTGAACATATTTATCAATGCTTTTATTTTCAATAGCTGTATAGAATAGTGGCATTAAATAAGTGAATTGCTCATCAAATTTTTTACAAACATCAGAAACAAGGCTGCAAAATAATTCATCCTTATTTTTATAGCGAGTATAAAGTGCTCCTGTAGTAATGCCTGCTTTTTGAGCAATTCTCCGTAAAGATGCTTTTGTAAATCCCTCTTTTAAAAATTCTTTATCAAGTTCAAAATTTCTAATCGCCATATTCCCTCCAATAACAATGTTATTGATAACAACGTTATTATACTTGAAATTTTTTAATTTGTCAAATGAAAAGATAAAGTGATAACTGCAATTTCACAATGCTGCTACTGCTACGGAATTCATTGCATACTTCATATCTTTTTATATCCAAATCTGAAAGATACCTATCCGATATCGCTCCGTATCCCATCCCGTCATGAATATGAAGTTCTATTGCTTCAATCTTCTCTTCAATTGTAAATTCCTTTTTGCCCATAAAATCACTCCCCATAGTGTAGTCTCGAAATTTTTGTTTTTTCGAGCGTCTACTCTATGGGGAGCATATCAACCCTCTGCCGCCTGTCTGTTATGCGTAGATTATTTCCTCATTCACAATCTCCATTGCACAAGCCCTTATGTTATTCATTCTTCCTGTCCATTCTAACGCATTTTCAGCCTTTAGCTGTTCCGTTATGCCTTGTGCCTGTTTCATGCCCTCTACGAGCCATTCCAAGCGTTCCTGCGCCTGCCTGTCAATGTCGGCAAGGTATGTATTCAGCCTGCCGCTTGTGAGAAGATTGGTGTATGTAACCTTACGGTACTGTTTCAGATAGTCCAAGTGCCGCTGTCCCCATGTGCCTATCAGCTGTTCTTCTTCGGCGGGTACAGTTAAACATGGGATTAAGTAATCTCCTTGCCGCTCGTATTTGCCGCCTAGTTCCTCAAAAATCGTCTTTGCCATTGTGTAATTCCTCCAAATAAGATTATTCTCTCCACCTTATTATGTCTGCTGTCTTAAACACAATTTTAAGTTTTCTCCTTATCTGGGTTCATACATATACAAAAGAGCAAAAAAATAATCTATATTTCTGCATCTTAAACAGATTCGAAACAAATACAGATAATGCTGTCAGCTAGATTTCTTCCAACTTTGTGGTTATCAATCCCATTCCATAGCAGTGTCTTTCTAAGCTAAATGCGCTCTCTACTTCGATTCTATCAGTATTATCAAATTGTCACAACCCTCTGTAACACTTATATTATAAAGGAATTTCCTAATATTGACAACCACATTTTTTCCAGCGACCGAATGACATGTAATCTGCCTTAAGTTGTTTCTACAACCTGGTATCCTGTCAGCGTTTTACAAGAGTTATCCTGTCATCAAACACTAAATCATATAAAAACGGAGCAGCTTAAATACAATATTCTTATAAATCATCTGCCTGCTTCTCTCCTTCAAAATACCTAATTCTTACCTATCATTCACAGTCGCCATCAACCTATCAAAATCACTTTGATACAACCGATCCTGAATCACCCTATACTGCTCAAACTCACTCTCCGCAAACGCCTTCGCTATCGCTGCCGTCACCTTTCCCTTATCCTGCAAAACCTCTGCATCATTGAACTGCAAAAAAGCATCCAGTTTAGAAGCCCAATCCTCCATTGTCATCGGAATATGCCGCCTTGCCTGTCTTGTCGCATAATCCAGATACATCGTAACAATCTCATTCAGTTCCTGCATTTCATCCACAGATAAATAATTCTTCGCTACGGATACATCAGCCTTTACAATCTTTCCCTCTGGTGCATTTCTCCATGAAGTCAGCCCCATATGCTCCTTGTTATGGTCTGCCCTCTTTACGATCACCTCTGCTGCTGTATTTCCATGAACCGCATAATGCATTTTGTTTTGAACCGTAGCAAAAAAGTCTCTAGTGATCTGACTGTCCAGGGAATAATCAACCGCTGTCGCATAAATATCCGTAATCTTCTGATAAAAACGTCTTTCACTGGCACGGATTTCCTGAATCTCAGAAATTAAATGCTCAAAATAATCGTCATCAAAAATCTGACCGTTGATCAGACGCTCCTTATCCAGCACATAACCCTGCTTTGTAAAAGTATCCAGTACCTTCGTCGCCCACTGACGGAACTGCGTCGCCCTGGCAGAGTTCGTCCGATATCCCACTGCAATAATGGCAGACAAAGCATAAAATTTGTATTGGTATGTTTTTCCATTATCTGCAACTTGTGCAAAATTTGCACAAGTTGATTCCTCTGATAATTCCCCACTTTCAAAGATATGTTTCAAATGCTTCGTAACTACACTCCGGTCTACATCAAAAAGCTGTGCGATTGCCTTCTGTGTCAGCCAGACATCGTGGTTCTGCACCCTCACCTCAATTCCATCTTCTCCTGCATCTCTTGTAAACACAAGAAAATCAACCGTACTATTGCGTATGTGCAATTTCCTGCCTGCCGTTTCTCTTACTCTTTCACCCATTTACATCCTCCCCGCCCGCAGCCGACAGCAGATAATGCAGGAATTTCCGCGACATTTCCTTATTCTCCGAATTAAACACAATCCCCAGGATCGGCTTTTCCACGATCCCGCCCCCGCCTTCAAAGATCTGCTGGTAAACGCTGCTCTGATCTACATAAACCCCATACGCATGCCCTTCCGCATTCTCGGGCACCGCAGGTACATAAAACCTGTCCGCAAACTCATTTTTCTCTTCTTCAGTCAGAAATTCCGTAAGATCCGTAAAACATTTATTCGCCATATACCCGTCAAAATCCTCCTGCCCCGCGATCATCGCATCCAGCTTAGATGCATAGATCATGGACGAGAGTCTTGTGAGATCCGAGGAAACGACCGCCCCTACTTCTTTGGCCAGCTCCTGGTTCGTATAATACAAATAAAAGGACGCTTTATTCTGTGAGGAATCCATATCCATCGACCGCATAAAACCGTCCGCGAACATACTCATCGGAATTTCGGTCGCTTTTTCATTCACCAGCGCACACTGGTACACGACGTTTGTCTTATGAAATACATCCTGATAAATGAAAAAACCGACAAGCGCGAGTACACAGCAGCCAAGTATCGTGAGCCGCAGATAGTAGGTTTTAAAATGATCCCATTTCTGCGCTCGGTTCATCCGGCGCCACTTTGATTTTTCCGATTCCGATTCATCCCGTTTCTGATATATTGATGCACCCTCGCCAAGAGACGTTTTCTTATTTTGAAATGAATTCTTACTTAAGGATGTCTTTTTCTCTTTCTCGTTCATCATTCTTCTACTCTCCTTTGATAAAAATGATTCAACAGACCATTACCCTCTGCCCACATCCAGTCCTTCCTAAACCTCATTTTTTCTTTTCCAGATAAATGAATGATTAAGCAATAACACCACTGATCACTCTTTGTACTTCCTCTGACTGTATCAACATCCTCATCTTATCGCTACCGCCCCTAACCTCAGGCTTACCACATCTAAGACTGTCTGGATGGTCCGATACTTGTAGTGTTACCCTATTATTAACAACCTTCAACACCTTAAAACTCTGATCAGAAACATTAAGTCCATCACAATTTCTTAAAAAAAGCATATATTGATTAGAAATTTCAAAATTAATAAATCTTCTAATCTCATCATTGATCAAAATATCTGCATTATCAATCACAACAAAACTATCTCTGCATTGTTTTATTGACTCCAAAAAATTATCTGATTTGTAATTAAATAATTTTATAGCCTTATATTCGTCAGTTAATCGTATATCTTCCAACATTGTATAAAGCACAGTTTTACCGGTACCGCTATCTCCACCAACAAGGGTTATTCTGTCGTCAAACCCTAATTCGTATGAAAAGGGAGCTGCTTTAAATATAATATTTTTATAAATCATCTGCTTCTCTCCTTTCATACTCCTTGCCCCACCAAACATGATATCCCTTGCTTCCAGTCACTATATCTGAATCATTAAATCTGATTTGCACATCATCCGGGATATCAACAAGCGTTGGTCTGGACATATAAACCTTTACATGATCCATTGTAAAAATGATTTTAAGCACATTAGGGCCGCACTCTTCTACACACACAACCTTATCAGGATGTTTTACAATATTAAGTAATGTCTTACATCCAGATGACAAATTACGGATCGTACCCAATCCATATCTTGTTTCAATATGCTTATCTGGTGTTAGTTTAGCCTCATCCACCTGCCAAATGAGGTTAATTTCATTTTGAGACATTTCTTCATTACCTGTATTTAAATTAAAATATAAGTCATTTTGAAGAATCCAATCTTTTGAATCTTTTTTCTGCGTATATATATCGATCATTCGATGTCTCTCCTTTGATAAAAATGATCCAACGGTCCATTTCCCCTTCCCAGATCCAGCCCTTCCCGGATCGCGCCCGCCACATACTGTTTCGCCTGCCGCACACTGTCCTCCAGCGTCTTTCCCTGAGCCAGTCCGCAGGCGACCGCTGTGGACAGCGTACAGCCCGTCCCATGCGTGTTCGCGGAAACGGTCCGCTCGCCCCGGTACCAGATCTTTCTGCCAGACTCAAGGTGATACAGCAGATCATCGGCCCCCGCTGCCGCATGGCCGCCTTTGATCAATACCGAACACCCGTATCGTCTAGCCAGACATTCCGCCGCCTGTTCCCGCTCCACTTCGCACGAAATACTGCTGCCAAACAACCGCTCCGCCTCCGGCAGGTTCGGGGTGATCACTGTGACTAGCGGAAATAACTGTTCCGTGAGAACGGCCACAGCCTCCTGATCCAAAAGTTCCCTCCCGCTCGTGGATACCATAACGGGGTCCAGAACGGCCTTCGTCGGGTACTCCTGTAAGACTGATACGATCGCCCGGACATTCCCGCCATCTGCCACCATACCGATCTTTACCGCATCCGGCCGTATGTCCTCAAAGACCGCCCGCATCTGTTCCTCCACAAGTCCGGCAGACACCGGCTCCGCGCGGTATACTCCGCATGTGTTCTGAACGGTGATCGCCGTAACCGCACTCATCCCGTAAAGGCCGAACGCCCCGATTGTTTTCAGATCCGCCTGGATGCCGGCCCCGCCGCTGCAGTCGGAGCCGGCCACTGATAATACTGTCTTCACATGTTCCCCTCATTTCGTTTCTTTATTGATCGATCTGTTACAGACTGGCTTGATCCACTTGCTATCAATCCACCCCGCCTACAGATCGATCCGCATCGGCGTAAACCGCATGCCCTCTTTTTTCTGCTCCTTTGACAGCGGGTAAAATCCCATCGCCAGATAAGCCGGCACCCCGTTTGGCGAGGCATTGACCGTGATGTGCCTGAGAGCGGGATCCTGCTCCAGACAGTACGACGCTGCTCTCCGTATGAGCCTTCTCGCCACGCCCTGCCGCTGATACTCTTTCCCCACAAATAACAGGCTTACATGGAACCCGTTCCGCATCGCCACGACTCCGATGAGCTGGCTGGCTTCATAGGCGCCAAAAAACACCATTTCCCCGGAATCCATATTCTGCTCCATATTCTCCCGGCGGATAAAATGCTCAAACGTCCGGATCCCCTGCTCCTCATAATCGATCCTGTCGCACTCGTCAAACACTTTCTGGACGAGACCGAGTGCCTTCGTCAAATGTTTTTTATATAATCTGCAGATCTGCATCCGTTTCTCCATTCTTATGTCGATTTCCCTTGAATCTTTATCTACAGTATAATATAATACAAAGTAAAGTGCAAAACTTTTTATGCAAAAGATTTAGAAAACAATTTGTGTGCGCGCGAACGGAGGATTCATGCCATGAAACAACTTTTTAACGATAACTGGTATTTCTGTAAATTCCCACTCGATGTCCCGCTGGAAGATATTTTCACGGCCGGCGGATGGAACGCGGTCGATCTTCCTCACGACTGGATGATCTACGATACGGCAAATCTCTACGAAGAAGCCGTCAGCTGCTATAAAAAAACGATTACGAAGGAAATCGCCGGTCCGGAAGCGGAAAAGATCTGGCTTCTGTTTGAGGGCGTATATATGGATACGACCGTGTATCTCAATCAGAAACATATCTTTACATGGAAAAACGGCTATTCTGAATTTCTCGTTGATCTGACGGAGCATTTACAGGATGGGGAAAATGAAATACTCATCCGCAATGAATATCATCTCCCGAACAGCCGCTGGTATCCCGGCTCCGGCATTTACCGCGACGTATGGCTCGTCACCTCCCCCGCATCACATCTGACACATAACGGCACATACCTTTCCACAAAACAGCTGGGAAAGACGTGGGAAGTGTTCATGGATACGGAATATGTTTGCACACAGGATCCGGCTGAGGCTAACGGCGTGATCCGGCACACGATCACCGATGCCGAGGGAAATGAAGTGCTGACTCACGAAAGGGATATTGCCCTCTCACATAAAACGGGCGTGGACAAGCAGGTCATGACAGTCATTGACCCACAGCTTTGGGATACAAAGACGCCATATCTGTATGAGATCACGACAGAATTGTTCCTTGACGGGGAGCGGAAGGATTCGCTGAGCCAGCATTTGGGATTCCGCGCGATTTCATTTGATCCAGACCTGGGCTTTTTCCTCAATGGCGAACATGTCCCGATCCAAGGAACGTGTGAACACCATGTCCTCGGCTCCCTAGGCGCCGCGATGAACAAAGCCGCGCTGCGCCGCCAGCTCCTCACGCTGAAAGAGATGGGCGTCAACTCGATCCGCAGCGCCCACAATATGCCGGCAGAGCATCTTCTCGACCTCTGCGATGAACTGGGCCTTCTCCTTTATACTGAAAGTTTCGATATGTGGGAGCGCACGAAAACCGATCACGATTATGGTAATGACTTTAAAGAGTGGTGGAAAAAGGATCTGACGAGCTGGGTGCGCCAGGACCGGAACCACCCGTGCGTCTTCATATGGGGGATCGGAAATGAAATTTATGACACCTATTTTGACCGCGGACTGGAAGTAGCAAACGAGCTGCACGACGCGGTGCGTGAACTGGATTACCGCCAGAACGCCTATACGGCGCTCGCCTCGAACTACATTGAGTGGGAAGCCGCGCAGCGAACCGGGGAAGTCGTCGACCTCGTGGGATACAATTATCTCGATAAATGTTACGACGAGCATCATGAAAAATACCCGCACTGGAACATGTTCGGAAGCGAGACCTGCTCCACCGTCCAGAGCCGCGGCATCTATCATTTTCCACTGACAAACCGCCTTCTGACCTTTGATGACCAGCAGTGCTCCTCCCTCGGAAACTGTACGACGAACTGGGGCGCCAAAAATTCGGAGCACGCGATCACCGCGCACCGCGACCGCGATTTCTGTTTCGGCCAGTATGTTTGGAGCGGATTCGACTACTTAGGGGAACCGACCCCGTATTTTACAAAAAATTCGTTTTTCGGGCAGATTGATACGGCCGGTTTTAAAAAGGACAGTTTTTATATGTTCCAGTCCGCGTGGACAGACTACCGGGAACACCCGATGGTTCACATACTGCCCTACTGGGATTTTAACGAAGGACAGCTCATTGACATTCGTATTTTCTCAAACGCTCCTAGCGTGGAACTTTTATATCAGGGGGAGAGCCAGGGCGTTGTGCCCATTGACCATGCACACGGTACTGTGCTTTCCGGAGACTGGCAGATCCCATACGGGAAGGGCACGATAACCGCCCTTGCCTACGATGAGAACGGAGCGGTGATCGCCAGGGACGAACAGCGGTCGTTTGGCGACCCCGCTTTCATCCGCCTCACGCCGGATAAAACGGCGCTGAACGCGGACGGGGAGGACCTGATCTTTCTCACGATCAATACGCTGGATGAAAATAATATCCCCGTTGCCAACGGACGGAGCCGCATGCACGTATCGGTCTCCGGCGCCGGACGGCTGATCGGCCTCGACAACGGCGACAGCACCGATTATGAGCAGTACAAGGGGACGAGCCGGAAACTGTTTGGCGGCAAGCTTCTTGCCATTATTGCCGCGAAAACAGAACCGGGGGAGATCCATGTCCATGTCTCCTCCCCGTCCCTTCCTGATGCCAGTCTGACACTGGACGCCATTCCGGCACAGCCCAGAAACGGCATTTCCTGCTTTATGGAAAACACGCCCTCGATGCTATCCGAAGAAAAGGCTAACGAGATCCCGGTCCGCAAGATCGAGCTGACAAATCACGGTACAAACCGGCTCGACAAGGAAACAACTTCGACGACGATCACGGCAAAGATCTACCCGGAAAATGCCACATATGATGAGATCACCTTCAAAGCGGTCACCTTAAACGGCGTCGAGAGCAACGCCGCCAAAATCGACTGGGACCCCGGAACAAAAATGGCCACTGTCACGGCAGCCGGCGACGGGGAATTCCGTCTCTGCGCATGCTGTAACAACGGTTCCGATCACGCGGAAGTCATATCCGAACTGGAATTTGAAGTGACCGGTCTCGGCGCGGCTTCCTATGACCCGTATCGTCTCGTGCCGGCCATCGACTACACTTCGAGTTCCGACGACGGACTGATCCTGAGTTTTCAGGGCGGCGTCTACATTACAGGAAATACGCGGACGACGATTACCTTTGAACAGATTGATTTTGGCGATTACGGCGCCGATGAGATCCATCTGCCCATCTTCTCGTTCAGCGATGAACTTCCACTGGAAGTATGGCAGGGCGTTCCTAAATGGCAAGGCGTTCCTGACGCAAGCGACGGTTCGGGAGCGGAAGCTGTCGTTCCAGCCTCTCCCGGCACAAAATCCGCTGACGGCGAATGCCTGCTCCAGCAGACATACCGCGCCAAAAGCTGGTACAACCATTACCAGGAAAATGTATTTACTCTCTCCAAACGGCTCAAAGGCATCCAGACGATCACGATCGTCGTGTATCCGGAGATTAAAATGTCGTTACAGGGATTTTATTTTACAAAAATAGAAAAGGCATATGCGAGACTTCTTGCTTCTGACAGCACGACAGTGACCGGGGATATGTTTACCAGAGACGGCAACGCCATCCGCGGGATCGGGAATAACGTCACGATCGAATACAAAGATCTGCATTTTTCAGAACAGGGATTTGGCGCCATCACGATCTGCGGCCGCTCGCACATCGAAATGAATACGATCCACGTCCGCTTTATACCGGCGGATGGAACAGGCGAAACGATCAATCAGGTGATCGATGTTCCATACAGCGAAGAGACCACGACGCTTCGTTTTCCGCTGCAGCCTGTGTCCGGCGACTACGACCTGAACCTCATCTTCCTGCCCGGGTGCAAGTTTGATCTGGAGTGGCTGCAATTTGAATAAAAAATGGGAGTAAAACCGGCGTGGCAAAAGTCACGCCGGTTGTTCTGTGGGACACACCAAGAACTCTTTCTACATCGCAGCGAACATTTTCTAAGAAAGCCATTTAACCTAGATCATACCCCCGCAAGGTGCGCGATCAGCAAAGCCCGGAACGTAACATCACATTTCCTGCGTACTTTAGCCCTCCAGTCAGTCTCCAACTGGGCGCCAAAATACGGAGACCATCCCCGGAATTCTTTATCATACATATCCACAGAACACACTCCGTTCTCATCGACATGATCGAGTATAAAATCCACTTCTTTCCGGAGTTCCGGTAAGTGCTCATACAAACCACACCGCAAAAGCCACTCTACTTTCTCCAGGTTGGTTCTGCGAACCCCATCGGTCCCATGAGACTGAAAACCATCTCCGGAAATCGAGTACCCCTCGTTTAAGACCCACAACGGCCCCACTGCATGATTCCGCACCCAGCAGGCGACCGATGTCTGAATGATATCTTCCCGGTCTGTTCTCATCAGCTTTCGAAACGCATCCGCCAGTATATCCACATTTTCTTTCGTTTTCCACCGCTGT
>CAJTTQ010000090.1:9864-10134 GCA_910579145.1 uncultured Eubacterium sp. | reverse complement strand
TACTTTGAAGCACAGGGGGATGAATTGTCCCGAAATGAGATACTTCATGATATAAATAAAAAATATGTAGATAGTATTCCGATTTCACAAACATTATTCAAATTCTATATTAAATACGATATGCTGAGTGAAGCAAAGGAAATCGAAAAACGAATTGATCATTTAAGAAAGACAAAAAATCTTGACGAAAAGAAGCAAAGGGCTTTTGAACGGTACAATAGAGAAAATCAGGAGATTTTGATGGATCGGCTGGCTGATCTATTAGAAGAG
>CAJTTQ010000090.1:0-9854 GCA_910579145.1 uncultured Eubacterium sp. | reverse complement strand
ATCACTGATTTGATAAAAGGGTTCTCGCATGAATTAGGACAGCCGATCACAAACATCAGATATGCCATACAGTTGTTTTATATGAAACAGGAAAAGAAAAAGGCATTGATCAGTCTTGAAGAGAAGGAACTTTTGGATGGTATCATCAGCCAGACGAGCAGAGTTGGAAAATTGTTAAATCGATTTGCGCCAATTGTGTCCAGTAAAAACCAAAAGCAATATTTTAAAGTTTATGATGAAGAGATAGAATACTCTGTGGCAGGAAATAAAGATGTTTGTTTATACGGCGAGACTGTCCAGTTTTCACAGGTATTTTATAATTTGATCATCAATGCGATTTATGCAATTAAAAAGAAAGAAGATAAAGGGAAGATCAATGTAGTGATCCAACGTGAAGGAGAGGATTTATTTATATACTTCAGTGATAATGGCATAGGAATTCCCAAACAGATCCAGAGAAAAATTTTTGATCCCTTTTATTCGACGAAAAGGGGAAAGAGCGAAGAGGGGGGAGAAGGTCTGGGACTTTATATAGTATGGAATATATTGAAAATGTTTAATGGAACGATAAGTGTAGATCCTAATTATACAGATGGCGCAAGATTTGTGATTGAACTTAGAATGGAGGAAGAAAGAAATGTATAAAATTTTATTAGTTGAAGATAACAAGGACACAGCTAGTTTGGTGAAAGATGGTTTGGAACTGCATGAAATGATAGTGGATGTAGCAATTGATGGTCAGGATGGATTTGAGCATTTTCAGAAAAATGAGTATGATCTTGTTTTATTGGATTTAGAGATGCCTCGAATGAATGGAGAAGAACTTGTAGTGAAGATAAGGAATATAAATCCATATATTGATATTATTGTTTATACAAACTATTCTCAATTTGCAGATATTAAGAAATTAGTTAATCTCGGTATTAATGGTTATGTTAATAAGGGGTCGGAAGCAGATTTGGAAGAATTGGTAAATATTGTTAAAAGCAAGTTAGAACCGATCAATGAAGAGGAAATGAAAATGCTTATAGATGGAACGGAACTTATGAGGGCAGATTAGGTGGTGAGTGGGCAAATGAAAAAGTATTTATTAGATACGAATGCGTATTTTGTTTTGTTGAAACATATAAATGACGAAAATAATAGTGAAATCATTCAAGATATTCTGTCAGGAGAATGTTATATTTCTAAAGTGACACAAATTGAAATTATTTCTGTTATTGGGAAGTATTCGAGAGGAAATAGCGGTGGAAAACAAGTTTGCGATCGAATTCATGGAGACACAGGCGTTAAATGTGGGAAACAGTTTGTTATGCCAAAGAAGAAAAAATGGAGTTCGAAAAAACTAAACCGCTGGCTAAAGCTTGAAAAGGAAGTATCAAGTGGCAGTAATTGTTTATTTAATGTTAAAGTGTTAGAGGTCAGTCCTGATGTTATAGCAGAAGCAGAAGAGTTTATTCGATATGCTTTAAAATTCAATTTCAAATCTATGGATGCCGTAATATTGGGGACGGCAAAAGCGAATTCATCTGATGATGATACTATGGTAGTGGTGACGGCAGATAAGGGGTTGAAAGCTGGAATGAGTAAAATAAATTTTCCCCATGTTTCTATCGTATAGAATAGTATTACATAATCAATATACAGTAGAAATGAAACATCTGTCCCGGCGGTCTTGTCAGCCGCCGGGTTTTGTATGAGCTGGTATTTTGTATTCCGAAGAAACCGCCGGATCGATCGTGATCGTGGCAAGCAGGTGGTCGGACTGCGGGCAGCAGATGTTGTCAAAAGACTGGATGAGGCAGCTGCCGTATTCCCGGTCGGCGTGCCAGAGGTATTTCTTTTTTTCACCAGGGGCGACGGTCTGCTCCCATTTGTTGCGGCCAATATTAAGTCCGGGACTGTAGACCGGATCACAGCGCAGATACTGTGGGAAGAGGGAGACGCGCCGGGAGGTTTCCGAAGCTTTGGCTGTCGCCTGCGCATCTAAGCAGTTGTGCAGCGTGACTTCAATCCAGTCTCCGGCATCGGCGTGCAGGATGAGGGGAGCGGGGGCACGCTGACGCTTCATTTCCCGTTTGGCATCGGACAGAAAGACAATATGGCGGGAGGATTTGCGGGAAAGGCAGTTCTTTTTGGGGAATGCCTTTTTTTCAATGACTGCAATGTCGTATTTGCGCACCACGTCATCCTCGTCAGGAACGGCGGGGAGCGAAAGGTGGACGCCGTCCTGTATCGGTTTCAGGTGCCTGTCATCTGTTCCACAGACGCGGAGGATGCCCCACAGCCCCATTGTTACGCACGTATGTCCGCCGATCGTGTATAGGTGGTCGCCCATTTCGTATGGCTGCTTTAGAGTGAACGTCTGGCAGGAGGCACAGGGGGAGATCCATTCAAACGATTCTGGATGCCAGTCCACTCCGGTTGCTTGGAAGGGATGGCGAGGAGTCCGCCGGTTACCTATGGTGATGAGCCGGAGCAGGAGCGGGTCGCCCGCATATGTTTCCAGAATAGGGGTAGGCGGGTCTTTATGGACGAGCGAGCTAAACAGGTACGCGGGGTCGTTGCATCGGCTAAGCCGCTCGGAAGATGGTTCGGAGCGGTAATTGATTCCTAGAAAAGGGGCGTCCGGGCTGTTTGGAGCCAGATGGTTCGCTTCCGGGTGCAGGGCGGCATCGTGTACGAACAGGGTAAAGTCACGGAAACAGGTTCCGTCCGCGCGGCGGATGACGGACTGCGTGCCGGACGAAATAGGTTCCCCCGTATATCGGTCGTGGAACGTGGCACCGGCTTCTTCGATCAGGAGCGCGCCGAATGCACGGGGGCATTCAGAGGAGAATGTGCGCGGGGGTACCAAAGGATAAAAAAAGCTGTCATCAAAAAATATTGAGCACGGTCCACAGTGGGCGGGAATGTGTTTTGTGATCGTATGTACAGAGAAGGGGGGATGTGCGAGGCATAATTCAATAGACTCCCCGCAATTGGCCCGGATCACGAGCGGCTCGATACAGATTTCACCGGATTCGGCTTTTTGTACAAAAGAATCCAGTCCGCCGAGGCGTTCGAGGTCTTCCTGCAAGACGAAAAAAGCCGCGTGGGGATCGTGCCAGCCGTGACGATTGTATGTGACGGAGGCGTGGACGAGCGCGATGTCGAAACGCCGTATCGGAGGGGCAGAGTTGTCCGGGGGTGTGGGGGTAGTCGGAGAATGACATGGTTCCATTTTGTTCTCCCATCGGTTCTGTTTTAATTATTATACGTGTGTTTGGGAAAAGTGTTCACACGGCAGGAAAATTGAAGTTTCTGAAAATTCTGATTCAAAGATCTGGAATTATGAGAGAACACTTTAAACGTTTGAAACACGCATGTTTCCAGCGTTTTTTTAAGTGCGGTCGTGAGTGTTGATTCACTATTCCGGGATGCCTGCGATTGTCATGCTCCCGGGCAACAATGGAGATCATGAACTGTAGAGGTAACGGAATCTAAAGTATTCGTAAATTTGCCGCGTATTATCAAGGAAAGAGTTGATTTTTCGTATCAATTTGATATAATAAATATTGTCTTCGAGAATTTGGAATTAACCAACCAAACAAAAAATTGCTTATAGCAAAATGGAATTCTGAAATAATAAATGGAAGAAAAGAAGCAGTGTACAGATCAATGAGAGAGAAAAGGAGGACCACGTGATTGCGGCATTTGAATTGTTCCGTCGTATTTAATAAACAAAAAGATCAGGTGCTGTTCTGCAAGCGTGCCAAGGAACCCTTCAAAGGTTTATACAATTTTGTGGGTGGAAAAGTAGAGCCAGACGAACGTTCTTTTGATGCGGCATACAGGGAACTGCTAGAAGAGACGGGGATTGGAAAAGATAAAATCTGCCTGTACCGCTTGATGGATCTCACCTATTATGAACAGGATTATGTGTTAGAAATATATGTAGGACAATTGCAAAGCGACGATGTGCAGCTTCGGGAAGAAGTAAATCCCCTCGAATGGCTGCCGCTTACAGAGGATTTTACAGACTCAGACCGATTTGCTGGAGACCAGAATATTGCGCATATCATCAAGGTGGCATTAAAATTTCCGCTTGAACAGAAAATAGCAGGCCGGACAGCCGAAATCGACAGAAGGTTTTGTTCGGTCGGGATTGACGGATGTAAAGGAGGATGGGTCGCGGCAGTGATCTACAGGGGGGAGTTACGCTTGTATAAGTTTGCTTCCTTCGCAGAGATCGCGGAGAAGCAGTTCAAAAAACAGCCCTTTGACGCATGTCTGGTCGATATGGTCATTGGACTGCAGGGAAATGATGAACAGATCAGACCGGATGCAATGGCGCGGGAGATCTTAAAAGGAAGGCGGGGAGCGCCATCCACCGTTTTTCCAGCCCCATGTCGGAAGGCTGTTTATGGGAAAACCAAAGAAGAGCGCCTTCAGGCAAATGTAGAAGTATTACATAAAAAAATTTCAAGTCAGGCAGATGCTATCATCCCCAAAATGCGGGAAGTGGATGAATTTCTGCAGGCGATGCCATCATATAAAAACAAAATACTGGAAAGTCATCCAGAAGTTTGTTTCGCCAGACTGAATGGACAAGTGCTGTCATCAAGCAAGCATGAGAAAGAGGGCATCCGGGAGAGAGTCGCCGTTATCGCCGAATATCTGCCGCAGATCACAGAAAATCAAATTGCGGAGAAGGCGGGGCAGATGAACTGCAGCAAAGACGATATTACCGACTCGGTTTGTCTGGCTATCGTCGCTAACATGCTTGCACAAGGGAAAACGGAAACAATCCCTGCCAGGCCGATGACGGATGACACCGGCCTGCTCATGCAGATGGTTATACCGAAAGAAGCATAATAAATGATCCAAATACAAAAAATCTAAGGAGGTATACACGATGGTTTACAAATGCAGTATTTGCGGCTATGTGTATGACGAGGAAAAAGAGGGAAAACCCTTCTCCGAATTGACGGAGTGCCCTGTCTGCAAACAGCCGCCGGAGAAATTTGAGGCAGAGGAAGCGCCAAAGGACGCAGCCGTTGCCCCGGAAGCCGTGAGCAGACCCGCTTCCATAAACGCCGAAGGTCTGGAACTCGCATACCCGCAGGAAACCCGGAAGCCGGACAGCGATTACCGTTACATGAAAGAAATACACGAAATGGCGGTTACCGGAAAATCCGCGATCGAGGCGATGGGTACACGTATGGACATGCCGAACTGGGACGATGTTCTCGTGCTCGGCGCGCAATTAAATCCGATGCCTCTGGATGAACATGCGGAGGTATCCCTGAAAACCGTGATCGGAAAACACGCCAAAAAACCGATGGTACTCGATATGCCGGTCTATATTTCACACATGTCGTTCGGCGCGCTCTCCAAAGAAACTAAAATCGCGTTGGCGAGAGGAAGCGCGGCGGCCGGTACGGCGATGTGCAGCGGGGAGGGCGGTATTTTACCAGAAGAAAAAGAAGCGGCCTATAAATACATATTCGAATACGTGCCGAATCGCTACAGCGTGACCGACGAGAACCTGAAAACGTCGGACGCCATCGAGATCAAGATCGGACAGGGAACGAAACCGGGAATGGGCGGACATTTACCCGGCAGTAAAGTGACGCCTGAAATTGCAAAGATCCGCAACAAGCCGCTCGGGGAAGATGTCATCAGTCCCTCGAAATTTCCCGATATCAATAATGCGGATGATCTGAGAAATCTGGTAAACGAACTTCGTACGCGCAGCGAGGGCAGACCGATCGGTATCAAGATCGCTGCCGGGCGCATTGAGAAAGATCTCGAGTTCTGTGTCTACGCCGGGCCGGATTTCATAACGATAGACGGACGGGGCGGAGCCACGGGAGCATCTCCCGCCATCATCAGGGATTCCACCAGTGTTCCGACGATCTATGCGCTCTACCGCGCGAGAAAATATCTGGATGCCGTCGGATCTGATATTGATCTTGTCATCACAGGAGGACTCCGGGTTTCGTCTGATTTTGCCAAAGCGCTGGCGATGGGAGCAGACGCGGTGGCGATCGCTTCGGCCGCTATGGTGGCAGCCGCCTGTCAGCAGTACCGGATCTGCGGCAGCGGGATGTGCCCGGTAGGGGTGGCGACGCAGGATGAAGCGCTGCGCGCGAGATTACATATCGATGCCGCCGCCAAGCGGGTAGAGAATTATCTCAATTGCTGCGCCGACGAACTGAGGACGTTTGCGAAGATTACGGGAAATGCCGATATCCACGGTCTGTCAGTGGATGATCTTTGCACAGTCAGCAGGGAAATATCGGAACACACCAATATTGCGCACGCTTGATACACCTCTATGAACATACAATTTGTAAGAAAACTACCGGGGAGGGATGAACGGACTGTCTCTCCCCTTCTTTTCTTTCCCGGCCGCAGTAGAAAAGCTGTACGAACACTTATAAGTGAATATCAATCCGGTAGGTATCATTGATCAATACCGGCTCCAAATGATGTTTTTCGCACAATGATAACATTTGAGCATTTTCCTCTAACACACGTTCCATCGTGCAGTACTCGTCGTCTAACCGATTTTCGATCACGCCGGCATACTTTTTTATATCATCAAAATGGGCCCGGATATACCGTTCGCTCATCACCAGGCAGTAATACCGGATATGGTCGAGGTATTCCTTTTCAAAATGGTCCGCCCAGTCAAACGGGATATAACATCCTTCGACGATAAGATTCTGCTCGTTCTCAACTGCCGTTTTTACCATTTCACGGACGATCGGCCATAAATATGCGGTCAGGTCATGTTCGTCACTCAAAGGCGTAAGTGAAGTATTTCCGCTGCGGATCAATCCCATTTTTAAGTGGTCGATCGACAGATATGGATAATGATACTGTTCCAGTAACTTCTGTGAAAGAGCTGTTTTTCCTGTGTGTGATGCGCCTGTAATTAAAATGATCATTTTTTACCTCCATTCTGATCTAAAAATAGAAATATGTATTCCGTCCGCAGCGCAGATGAAAATTTATTTTACGACGGTATAGTACACGAGCTGAAACGGATCATAGATAGTCGAATGAGTTCATGGCTCGCCAACCTAGATCACGACCCGCTTGATTTATAATGTCTCACCCCCAGCTTCCAAAGCATCAGTGCCGGTACAAAAAACCAGCACGCGAGCAGTGGCAGTACCACATAAAACAGGGAAGTGCGCTGCTCTAATATATATAACAGCGGGTAATACTGGATGAGTGAATACGGGATGACAAAGGTAGTAAAAAGAAGCATCTTCCTGCCGTAAATGCCGAGCGGATAAGCCCCGAACTCACGCGCCCCGTCGGTAAACGCATTCATAAATTCCAGACCGTCCAGTGTAAAAAAGCACAGGGCGGCGTAAATGAGAAACAGCGATGTGAAAACGACCGTTCCGCCAATGAGCATAAATAAAATGGTAATTATTTTTGCGAAATTCCATTCAATCTCACTCGCCATGATCCCATAGACAAACGTGATGACAGCCTGCGTGATCCTTCCGATCCTGCTCATCTCAAACTTACTTCCAAGCACTTGGATCACCGCGTTTTGCGGGCGCACGAGTATCCGGTCAAACTCTCCGTTTCTCACGATGCCGGAAAAGGAATCAAACCCGCGGGCGAACATTTCCGCGAGGGAAAATTCAAACAGCATAATGGAAAAGCATAATAAAACTTCGCTGTATGTAAATCCCTTTACGCTCGAGAAGCGCCGGAACATGAAAAATATCGCCAGAAACATCTGGAATGTCGCTAAAAACTGTCCTGCGACAGACAGGAAAAAGGATGTTTTATACTGCATCGCGCAGCGTACATTGATGGATGTGTAATGCACATACAGTCGTATGGCCCCCCTGATCTTCCTCATCGTGATCAACCTCCTAACAGCGTGACTCTCTTTACCGCCAGCCGGTACAGGTATTTTCCGGTCAATGTGACGATCAGGAGCCAGAATATCTGAAGAATGATGGCCTTTTGCATCGCGCCCCCGGACAGATGCCCGCTGTAAATGCGAAACGGTACGTTCTGCATCGAAGCAAAGGGAAGCAGCTCCAGAAGATCCTCAAGCTGTTTTGGGAAAAAGGGGAGGGGGATAATGGCCCCCGCAAACAAATCGACAGCGGCAAGGAACAGCACACGCAGTCCCTGCGGTGAAATCGTGAAAAAGGCGAGGATATAAATAAGCGTGCAAAACGATACTGTCACGCCCAGTCCTAACATCATCGTCAGGAGAAACAAAAAGAAATTCGTAAAACCGGCAGGGGCGCTCAGACCGTACGGTTGCGGCAGGAAAAGTGAAAACGCGAGGATTGGAAAGCACCGCAGCGCCGCACGCGACAACCGGTTTGCCACACTTCTGGAAAACCACATATCATAAATGTTGACTGGCCGGCAAAGTTCGTAGGAAATATTTCCGTTTACGATGGCGTCAAAAATTTCATTTTCCATCATCCACGTAGCAAACATGGAAAAAAACGACTGCTGTAACCATATGTACGAGGCGGTGGCGGAAAAACTCATGGGAAAGGAAGCGGCATCGCCTTCATAAAAGGCGTGGTACATCATGATATACATGAACCCCCACACAAACTGGGTGGCGACGCCTGCCAGCGCGGCAGCCCGGTACTGCAGGCCCATCGTAAACCGCAGCCGGAAAAAGGATATGTATTTTTTCATCGAAATCGTCCCCTTTCCTGCTAAATATCGTATTGGCGGTACAGTTCGGCTACCGTCTCATCCATATTCTGATTTCCTGCCTTCATATCATCGAGTGTGCCGTCCATCAGGATCTTCCCTTTTCCGATGAGGATGATCCGCTTCGTGAGCGCCTCGATATCCTGCATATCATGGGTGGTGAGGATCACCGTTGTCCCGTGTGTCTCGTTCTGTTTCAAGATGAAATCCCGGACAGCGAGCTTGGAAACGGCATCAAGGCCGATGGTCGGTTCGTCCAGAAACAGGATGCGCGGGCGGTGTAACAGTGAGGCCGCGATCTCACAGCGCATCCGCTGTCCCAGCGACAACTGGCGTGTCGGAGAGCGCAGTAATTCTGATAAATTCAGCAGTTCGGTCAATTCATCGACACTTTGCCGGTATGTATTGTCCGGAATGGAATAAATATCTTTTAAGAGTTCAAAGGAATCAATGACCGGAACATCCCACCAAAGCTGCGAGCGCTGTCCGAACACGACTCCGATCTCCCGTACGTGCCGGATCCTGTTCCTGTGCGGCGTGATGCCGTCCACGAGAACGGTTCCGCTGTCTGGTGTTAATATTCCGCTTAGAATTTTGATCGTGGAGCTTTTCCCTGCTCCGTTCGGGCCGATGTAGCCGACCATCTCCCCATCCCGGATGGTAAAGCTGACATCATGAAGCGCGTGGATGACTTCATATTCCCGGTGAAAAAAAGCTTTGCATGCGGCACGAAAGCCCGCATTTCTTTTTGCAATCTTATACGATTTGCATACGTGTTCCATCGTGATCATAAATGCTTCCTCCTGGTAGTAATATTTTCATATCTTGCCAAGTTTCGTACAAACGATTTTATTTTTTGTGGATGTTTTCAGCATATGTATTCAGTAAAAAAAACGTCAGCACTTATTTTATCACGGATTTGTAAAAATGTAAATGTTAAAATGGAAATCATGTGTGAGAAAGCAATTTATGTTCTGTTTTCTGTCCCATGTTCTACATCTTCTTGATATGCAAACATTTATTTGCTATAATAGTTTTATGCTATTTCAGTAGTTCGGAATTTCCGAATAACTAGTGCATTGTACCGTTCATATTTCGCCAAATGGCTTGCCTGAATTTCCATCTGCCGCGTTGGCTTCATTCGACGATGC
>CAJTTQ010000089.1:657-10268 GCA_910579145.1 uncultured Eubacterium sp. | reverse complement strand
TTTTTAATTAAGAGGCGCGAAGCGCCGCATTTTTTGACTGGTTTGTCAAGTACTTTTGGTAAAAAAAGTGGGGGAATTTTTATAAAACCGGATTTGAAAGCCGCAGGAAATAGGGGCTGGAGAATCCGAGAGACTATATCTGTTGAATGGAGGACTGACGGATGAATGAAGTAGCAAAAATTGAAAATAATGATATCATGAGTAAATTTGAAAAAACGGACAATATATTAAATGATGTCCAAAATATCATAGAGGTTTCGCAAAAAGAAGCTTACCATGCTGTCAATACCATATTATCGCAGAGAAACTGGTTAATAGGTATGGAAAAGGTTATGACAGAAGTAATTTATATCATTACTTGCGGTTTTACAAGGCTTTTCCAAAGATTGTCGACACAACATGTCGACAATCAAATATCAGGCTTTCGTGGTCGCATTATAGAACCTTATTACAAGTACATGATGAGCAGGCACGTAAATGGTATGAGAAGGAAGCATATGAGCAGACTTGGAGTGTGCGTACTTTACAGAGAAATATAGATACACAGTATTATTATCGATTATTGCAATCAAAGGACAAAGAGGTTGTGGAACGCGAAATGCGGGAAAAGACAAATGGCTATCAGCAGGATAAATTGGAGTTTATCAAAAATCCGGTAGTTGTAGAGTTTTTAGGATTGACACCAGATACATCTTTTAATGAGACAAAATTGGAAACAAGTATTATTTCAAATTTACAGAAATTTTTGATGGAGATGGGGAAGGGATATGCTTTTGTGGCAAGGCAGCAGCATATTCACACAGAAAAGCAGGATTATTTTATAGATTTAGTATTTTATAACTATATTTTAAAATGTTTTGTGCTGATAGATTTAAAAACAAGTCGAATTACCCATCAGGATGTTGGGCAAATGGACATGTATATTCGTATGTATGATGAGTTGAAGAAATCTTCGGATGATAATCCTACGCTGGGAATTGTTCTGTGCTCTGAAACAGATGAGGATATTGCCAGATATTCTATATTGCATGGAAATGAAAAGTTATTTGCGAGCAAATACAAATTATATCTTCCTACGGAAGATGAATTAAGAGAAGAAATAGAAACGTAAAAAGCTATTTTTTATTTACAGCAGCAGAAAGAGGAGGATGAGACTGGAGGAAATTAGAAAACTGTTCCTTCCGTATTGAAAATGGTCTAATTGTATCCAAAGTTTTCCAAGATCGTAGCGGTTATATGAGATTTATCAGAACTTGGAGGGAACATATCGGTTGGGATATATGAAATATTGTCAATACAGATACAGTCAATAAAGTCTGGCTTTACGAGGAGGTAATTATTTTGACAGCACACATATCGGATGACGGAACGGGCAGGGAGGAATCGGTGGCAGAGCACACGGAGAAGACCGTGCATTTGTGCAGGATGAAGGGAAGGCGGTGCGGCATTTCCCAAATCATGTCTTTATGCGGGATGCTCCATGATATGGGGAAAAACAAAAAAGCGTTTGATGATTATATCCATGCGGATGAAAAGGAAAGAAAAAAGCTGCGTGGGAAAATCGGACATGCTTCTACCGGTGCGAAATATTTGTATGACAAATATCATGAAAATGGCGGAAAAGTCAAAGTTTTAGTAGAATTGATCACCTATGCGGTAGCCGCTCATCATGGCGTCTTTGATTGTGTCAATGAGGAGCGGGACGATTTGTTTTTCGCGAAAGTGAGCAGTGTGGAAGACTACGATGAGGCCTGTAACAATGCACGCGCAGGCTATTTGGATCAATATGAACCGGATCAGGTATTTGCAGGGGCAAAAGAAGAATTTGATCTGCTGTGGGATAAAATGTTGTTCTAAACATAGGTAATAAGGAAGTTTTATCCGATTGCCGGTCATTTCTGTTCGCCAGCTTGCAGCGTTTATTATTATCTGTTTTAATTGACGCGGACTGGGAAGCGACTTCCGATTTTATGAATGGTGTGGATACGATGGCAAAACAGTGTGGCCCTGACAGCGCGGAAGTGTTTGCGAAGGCTGAAGAAAACTTTGAGTCATATATGCAGGAACTGCACCGAACCGTTCCTATCTCCCAAATGACGGAAAGAGAAAAGAAGATCATGGAGGGAAGGAACAGATTGCAGCAGGAATGCGTACAATTTGCCAGACATCCAGCGGGGATCTATTGTCTGTCCATCCCTACTGGCGGGGGAAAAACCCTGAGCAGTCTGGCTTACGCCCTGGCATATTGTAAGCAGCATAAAGAAACAGAACGTATCATATACGTATCCCCGTATATCAGTATCACAGAACAAAATGCCAAAGTATTCAAAGAGGCGACAGGAATGAAGGAATGGGTGCTGGAGCACCATTCTTCCGTGGTCAGGGATTTTGTGGACGGGGAGGAGGATTACCGCAAAAACAGGTTTGTGCAGCAGGATATAAACTGGGAGGAGCCTTTTATCTGTACGACATTTGTGCAATTTATGAATACGCTTTTTTCCGATCAGAGCGCATGTGTTCGTCGTATGCACAGGCTGGTAAACTCGGTGATCATTATTGATGAGGTCCAGTCGATGCCCGTAAAATGCGTACATACATTTAATCAGATGATGAACTTCCTGAACGCGGTCTGCCATGCAGATATTATACTGTGTACAGCGACCCAGCCGACGCTGCAGAAGACGCCGTACCCGGTATGTTATAGTGAGACGAAAGACATGATAAAAGAAGTGGAACACTGGTTTGAACGGTTTGAGCGGGTAAAAATACAGATTCCCGGGACAGGACATAAATATACACTGGAACGTCTGGGAGAGGAAATTCTTGGTCAGACAGACCGGTATCAGTCAATTCTGGTCATATTAAATACAAAATCTGCCGTAGGAACCCTATACGATATCCTCAAAGATTCCCCCATACAAGTGGAATATCTCACGACAAATTTATGCGCGGAACACAGGAGCGATAAAATAGAGCATATAAAACAAAAGTTAAAGGAAGGGAAGGAGAAAATTGTCGTTATCAGCACCAATCTGATCGAGGCGGGTGTGGATATTTCCTTTGAATGTGTGTACCGCTCCATGACGGGACTTGATAGTCTGGCGCAGAGTGCGGGGCGGTGTAACCGAAATGGCGAGCGGGAGTGCGGGGATCTTTATCTGATCCAGATGGATGGCGAGAATACTGGAAATATGCAAGAACTGCTTCAAAATGCCAGGGTTACAGAACAGATTCTTATCGACTATAGGGAAAGCGGGGATGATGACGATCTGTTGATGCCAAAATGGATGAACCGTTATTTTGAGTGTATGTTCGAGTGCACGAAGGATAAAATGAATTTCCCGATCCGACAGAAGGACACGAGCATTATGGAACTTTTAACGAAAGGGTTTTCCTATACGGAGAAAAAGAATGTGATGAATCAGGCGTATAAAACGGCGGGGCAGGCGTACCGGGTCATAGATGACCACTCTTTTGGCGTGATCGTTCCGTATAAAAAGGGGAGCGAACTGATAGACGCGATCGCGGAGTCTTCGGATGCTGCGGAGATAAAAAAACTGATACGAAAAGCCCAGCGGTATACAGTTAATGTGAGGGAAAACCAATTAAAGAAGTATGACGGGCTCATTCAGTGTGTGAGTGATAAGATACCGAATGTATATATGGTCGCGGCTCCGGGTGCGTATAGCGAAGAGAGGGGGATCACACCGGAATGGGAACCGCTGATTTTTTGAGTCGTAGTCGTCATACATAGACATCCATAAAAAGAAATAAGCATCCTTACCAGTCCAAAGAGTAGGATGCTTATTCTTTGTCATTTTTACTACTGAGGGCAATCGGAGAACCAATTCCGATTACTTCTAAGTAAATTATACACTAGAGCTGTTTGTTTTGCAAGTGGCTCTTTTTAAGTATGACAGGCATTCTTGTAAACCGCATCCTTGTAGAAAAGCAAATATATAAGAGAAAAATTAGCTTTTTACTGGATTGCTGTCGTTTTTTGTAGTATAATAAACATATAACCAAAATTTGGAAATTATAGTTCGACAAGAGAGGAGGAAGAAGATTGGACAAACCGAATATCATTGAGTACAGTGTGTTTGGCAGATACGCGTTGTTTACGGATCCTCTGTCAAAAACAGGCGGCGAAAAGTTCAGTTACCAGCTACCAACCTACCAGGCACTAAAGGGAATAACGGAATCGATTTACTGGAAACCGACGTTTACCTGGGTGATCGATGAGTGCCGTATCATGAAGCCGATCCAGACGGAATCCAAAGGGATCCGGCCGATCAAATACGGCGGCGGTAATGATCTGGCTTTTTATACGTACCTGCGGGATGTGGAGTACCGTGTCAAGGCACATTTTGAGTGGAACGAAAACCGGAAAGATTTGGCTCAGGACAGGAATGAGAACAAGCATTATGATATCGCGAAGAGAATGCTTGAGCGGGGAGGAAGAAGAGATATCTTTTTAGGCGCGAGGGAGTGCCAGGGGTACGTAGAACCCTGTCCAATTGACGAAGGGGAGGGGGCGTATGATCGTACAAGCCTTTCCTTTGGAATCATGGTGCATGGTATTACTTATCCTGACGAAGCGGTACGGGAGAGCGAGAAGGGGAAACTGACGGTTCGCCTGTGGAACGCGCAAATGGTAAATGGTGTCATTCATTTTCCGCGTCCGGAAGAATGTGAGATCAGACGCGTTCTTCGCGAGGACAAGCAAAAGAGCTTTGTATTTGGCGAGAACTTTTCCGGGGCAGGAGAGTTTGAGGGAGGTGACGCTTTTGGCGTGGTTGAAGACGTTAGCTGATACATACGATGTTCATTCTGAACTGGCAGGAGTGATCAAAAATGACCAGCCCGTATTGCTTCCGATTTCCCATTCCACGTTTAATGCGCAGATCGAAGTAACGATTGATGAGGATGGGAATTTTATAAGTGCAAAAAAGCTGGAAAAGGGGGCGGACATCGTTACGATCATCCCTGTGACGGAGGATTCTGCGGCTAGAGGTAATGGTATTCTTCCACACCCGTTGTGCGATAAACTGTGTTATCTGGCTGGCGATTTTGCGGCTTATACCGGTGACAAGAAGAAAGAAGGCTGTTACGAAGCGTATATGGAACAGCTGGATGACTGGACTCGCTCCGAGTATGTGCATCCAGTCGTGCGATCCATAAAGAAATATCTTGAAAAAAGATCCCTGATACACGATCTTATCGAAGATCAAGTATTAGTCCTGAATGAGAGCGGTGTGCTTACGGATCAGATTAAATTGCAGGGTTCCGGACAGACCGGAGCAAACGTAAGGTTTATCATCCATGGAAATGATGTGCCATATGTGTGGCAGAACAGGGAATTGTATGAGCGGTATGACACGTATTATCAGAAAAAGATGGGCGGGACCGAGCTCTGCTATGTTTCAGGGAAGGAGAAAGCCTGCTCGGAGAAGCACCCTTCCAAAATACGAAACAGCGGGGATAAGGCAAAGTTGATTTCAGGTAATGACGAATCAGGTTTTACCTACCGGGGCAGGTTTGTCTCGAAGGAACAGGCAGTTTCCGTCGGGTACGTCGTGTCACAAAAGGCTCATAACGCGCTGAAATGGCTGATACAGAAACAGGGATATACACGGGATGGCTCAGCGGTCGTATGCTGGATGACCAATCGTGATATGCCGGTTCCAGACATGATGAAAGATTCGGTTCATGCTTACGAGGACATAGATGAATTTGATTTTGACGCGATAGATGTGATGGGGGCAGCCGGTACGAATCAAAAGGATACCGGCAAATATTTTGCTGAACAGTTTAATCATGCGGTCAGAGGGTATGCCGCTAAGATCAAAGTGGACGATAAGATTGCGGTGATCGCCCTGGACGCGGCGACGACCGGGCGGCTTTCTATTGCTTATTATGATGAAATGGGCGCGAAACAATATATGGATGCGTTGTTAAATTGGCAGGAACATTGTAAATGGAATCGTTACATCAAGGTGGAAGAGATGAGCGGTGAGAAAAAAGGAATTTCATGCGAGTGTTCGCCGGCGCCGCGGGATATGGCGCTCGCCGCGTTTGGCGTGCAGAGGTCAAACTGGCTGGAGGCCGATGGAAAATTGATCCGCACGGTCACGAATCGTCTGCTCCCGTGTATTAC
This sequence comes from uncultured Eubacterium sp., assembly GCA_910579145.1. Classification (GTDB taxonomy): domain Bacteria; phylum Bacillota; class Clostridia; order Lachnospirales; family Lachnospiraceae; genus Eubacterium_F. The sequence goes on along the minus strand of CAJTTQ010000089.1, from coordinate 4,111 downwards.
CGGAAAGAGGGCGGAGATTCCGAAGGATCTGATCCGGGCGGCCGCGACAAGAGCCTCTATGCCGCAGACAATGAATGATTTCGTGTGGTATAACGATGTATTGTGCGTCGTATGTGCCATGATACGATTTAATTACGAGAAGGGAGGTAGAACGATGGATCGCTTTTTAGAGGACAATGTGGAGGATCGAAGTGTTTTATTTGGGAGACTGTTAGCCGTTTATGACTATATGGAGCAGCAGGCTATGTTCAGACAGGATGAGAGTCGTACCACAAATGTGAAACGCTACTGGAATGCTTTTAGCAGCAGGCCTTCGAGAACATTTAAAACCATTAAACAGAATTTGATTCCGTATGAAAAGAAATTATCTGATTTTAAATTAAAGAAGTTTGAGCAGTGGACGGAAGAGATTATGTCACATCTTTCCGTAAACGGTTTTGATAATAAACCGCTGTCCGAGATGTATCTGCCAGGATATTATAAGCAGATGGAGTACATGAAACAGGCATTTTATAAAAAGGAAGACAGTACAGAAAAGGAGTGAACGCTATGAATTTTAAAAATAAGATTGATTTTGAGGTTTTAGTAATGGTGCAGGACGCAAATCCGAACGGGGATCCGCTGAATGGAAACAGACCCCGTGAAACATATGATGGTTACGGGGAGATTTCCGATGTGTGTATCAAGCGGAAGATCCGGAACCGGCTGCAGGATATGGGGGAGAATATTTTCGTGCAGAGCGATGAACGCGCGGATGATGGCTGCAAAAGTCTTGCGGACAGGGCGAAAAATAATGAGGAAATGCAGAAAGCGCAGAAGGATAAAAACAAAGAACAATACGCCGAAGCAGCCTGTAAGACATGGATCGATGTGCGCAGTTTTGGACAGGTATTCGCATTCAAAGACGGAAACGTTTCGGTCGGCGTCCGGGGACCCGTTTCGGTACATTCCGCATTCAGTGTGCTTCCTGTTTCCGTGGACAGCATGCAGATCACGAAAAGCGTGAATAGCGAGACAAAAGATAAAAAATCGTCAGATACAATGGGAATGAAACACAAAGTGCACTCGGCGATGTACATCATAAAGGGTAGTATCAATCACCAGCTGGCTGAGAAAACGGGATTTAGTGATGAAGATGCAGAAAAGATCAAAGAGGCGTTGCGGACGTTGTTCGTGAACGATAGTTCCTCGGCAAGACCAGATGGAAGCATGGAAGTATGTAAGGTATACTGGTGGAAGCATAATTGCCCGATGGGACAGTATTCTTCGGCCAAAGTACACCGACTTGTGAAAGTGACCGCGAAGGTGGATGATCCAAAGCGGTTTGAGGATTATGAAGTCGTCGTGGACTCGTTACCTGATCTGGTATTAGAAGAAATAGAAGGAATTTAGTATGTACGCGGAAGAGGACTACCTGATGCTGTCCGGCATCCAGCATTTTGCGTTTTGTAATCGGCAATGGGCGCTCATACATATCGAGCAGCAGTGGGCGGAAAATTACCGGACAACGGCAGGTGAGCTCATGCACAAAAAGGCACATGAGGAAGGGTCGTTTGAAAAACGGGGAGATCTGCTGATCGTCAGAGGGATGCGTATTGCCTCCCATGTGCTAGGAGTAAGCGGACAGTGTGATGTCGTTGAATTTCACCGCAGTGAGGAAGGCATTGACCTATTTGGCTATGCGGGAAAATGGAATCCGGTTCCGATTGAGTATAAAAACGGTACGCCCAAAGAAAATAACGCCGATGAACTACAGCTTTGCGCACAGGCAGTTTGTTTGGAAGAAATGTTCCAGACAAGCATCGCGGAAGGATTTTTGTATTATGGTGAAAATAGAAGAAGGAGCAGAGTGGAGTTCACGGAAGAACTTCGCAGCCAGACATTGGAAACTGCCAGAAAAATGCACGAAATGTTTCGGAGAGGACATACTCCCAGCGTAAAGACTTCTAAGCGTTGTAAGGCGTGTTCACTGGAACATTTATGTCTGCCTAAGCTGCAAAAGAACGTAGACGTTGGAACCTATATCAAACAAAATATCCATCGTGTTGAATCGCTTTTTGAGGACATATAGGAGGATCGGATGAGGAAATTATTAAATACATTATATGTGATGACAGAAAGCTGTTATTTGACATTGGATGGAGAAAATGTAGTCATACTGGATGGAGAAAAGAAGCTGGCCAGATTTCCGCTGCATACGCTGGAGAATATCGTGTGTTTTACTTATAAAGGGGCCACGCCGGCTCTTATGGGCACCTGTGCGGACAGAAAGATCGGAATGAGTTTCTTCTCTCCCAGGGGAAAGTTCCTGGCCAGAACGGTCGGCAGGGAATATGGTAACGTGATTTTGAGGAAAGAACAGTATCGTATTTCCGATCATGTGGATAGAAGTATTTCTTATGCCAGAAATATGATTTTAGGAAAGGTTTTTAATAGCCGATGGAGTGTGGAGCGGACGCTGCGCGATCATTCATACCGTGTTGACGAAGAGAAGCTCAGACAGATTTCAGGCGTCCTATACGATTCCATGCAGAAAGTGGAGGCGGTTTCTGACCTTGCTGAATTGCGTGGTGTGGAGGGGAAGGCGGCAGAACAATATTTTTCTGTGTTTAACCACTTGATCCTGAATCAAAAAGAGGATTTTTCATTTGCGTCAAGAAACCGGAGGCCGCCGTTAGATCGTGTGAATGCCGTCCTGTCATTTGCCTATACCATTTTGGCGGGAGAATGCACGAATGCCTTGTATAGCGTCGGACTGGATCCATTTGTTGGATTTATGCACAGGGACAGGCCGGGCAGAATGTCGCTGGCGCTAGATCTGATGGAGGAAATGCGTCCGATCCTGGCGGATCGTTTTATATTGACATTGATCAATACGAAAGCGCTTCGCGCATCCCATTTTGATGTTCAGCAGGATCATGCGGTCTTTTTGAATGATGAAGGGAGAAAGGTCTTTTTCAATTCCTGGCAGAGGCACAAGAAGGAGACGATCACGCATCCATTTCTGAAAGAAAAGATGGAGTGGGGTCTGGTTCCTTATATTCAGGCGCTTTTGCTGGCACGGACAATTCGTGGTGATCTGGACGAATATCCTCCCTTTTTATGGAAGTAGGTGATGATTATATTAGTTTTGATCACATATGATGTTTCGACTCAGGATGCGGCAGGACGGAAGCGGTTAAGAAAGGTTGCCAAAGAGTGTGTGAATTATGGACAGAGGGTGCAGAACTCAGTGTTTGAGTGTGTATTGGATTCTTCTCAGTTGTTGATCGTGAAAGATAAGCTGTTGTCGATGATCAACCCGGAGGAGGATAGCCTGCGGTTTTATAATTTGGGAAATAAGTACCAGGCAAAGGTGGAGCATTTTGGTTCGAAAGCAACTTATGAAGCGGAGGGTACATGGATCGTATAGTGGTGCGAGATATAAATGGGCATAAGTTGTCTGGTAGGTTCG
>CAJTTQ010000089.1:0-647 GCA_910579145.1 uncultured Eubacterium sp. | reverse complement strand
TGAAAAGCGGGGTGGGGGAAGGGGGTGGGTACTGGGAAAAGGGGAGGGGGGAATGGGGGATTTAGTAATGTTGTATAAATAGAGATCGCTATTTTGGGATAAAATTAGTGATTTTTGCTGTCACTCCCTGCGTGGGAGTGTGGATTGAAATTACCATAGATATTGAGGAAAGTGACACATGGGAACGTCACTCCCTGCGTGGGAGTGTGGATTGAAATGTATTGTTTTATTGCTTCTTTTACAAGGTAAATCGTCACTCCCTGCGTGGGAGTGTGGATTGAAATACATCACATACACGATCAAACAGTGTGGAAGTAGTCACTCCCTGCGTGGGAGTGTGGATTGAAATTTTCATCCGACGTGGAGGCTCCTATATCAACAAGGTCACTCCCTGCGTGGGAGTGTGGATTGAAATTGTTTGGCAGTCTCCGGACAAATACCTTGACATGGTCACTCCCTGCGTGGGAGTGTGGATTGAAATTGTTTTAGATGGAATAAGTAAACAAGATCAAGTGGTCACTCCCTGCGTGGGAGTGTGGATTGAAATTCACCTCCTTTTATATTTATAAGTAGCCATGAGCAAAACTCTACACATTCAGTATTTATGCAGGTTTGCGAGGCATGGCAACCTCTTATATCACTCCCAG
>CAJTTQ010000088.1 GCA_910579145.1 uncultured Eubacterium sp. | reverse complement strand
GGGAGTGATATAAGAGGTTGCCATGCCTCGCAAACCTGCATAAATACTGAATGTGTAGAGTTTTGCTCATGGCTATACTTTTTATGAAATGAGGTGTGAACATGATTCAGTAGTCTATTTTTAAAATGTAACTTAAAATCTCAGCGCATACAGATGCGTTTGTTTTTGTTACAGCAAAATAGACTTTTCAACGTTCACATCATGCAAAATACTCTTCACAAAACTCAGAGGTTGTAAATTGCTCTATAACGTGGACGGATTATGTGACTACACATGATCTGTTTTTTCTTTTGCCGTATCCAAAAACGAATTTTGCATCTAGGAAAGAAAGGAATTGACAGCATGAAAAATATTACAACCAGAAATTTTCGCATTTTAAGTGATTTTATGGAAATACGCCAGTTTATGGTGGAAATCTATGAAAGAAATTGGAAAAACGGTGTTCCCGCTCCTTTTTTGGAATACGCCTTATCAAGTGACTGGATGGACAAATCCTTTACACACCGCTATCAGATTTGGGAGGAGGATGGCACAATTGTGGCTTTTTGTTTTTCAGAAAATCCAATCAGTCATATTTATTTTTCGATTCGTCCCGGATATGAATCACTGGCAGAAGAAATGGTGCAATATTCAGAAGAATCTATGCCCCGAATAGATGGAACGCACACCTTTGTTCTATTTGATGGCCAGGAAACAGCCAAAAGCGCCGTATCGAAAGCAGGATATGAAAAATCCCGGGGTTACAATGAAATGATCTATGATTTCAGTAAACCATTAGATTTTCCTCTTCCACAAGGCTTCCAGTTTGAAGAATGCGGAAAACTTAATATTGAAAAAGCGGCCGAATGCTGCTGGAAAGGCTTTGACCACGAAAAAGACGAATGGCCCTGGAATGGCGACGCAGAACATGGATACCACCTGCAGGCAGCTCCACATTATACTCCATATGATGTAGCTGTGAAAAATGAGGCTGGAGATTATGTCTGCTATGCCGGCATGTGGTGGACACCAGAAAATAAACTGGCTTATATGGAACCTTTATGTACTGTTCCCGAATATCGAAATAAGGGATTGGCGGCGGCCGCATTGTCTGAAATGTACCGCCGGATGAAACCCCTGGGAGCCACCCATATGACCGGAGGCGGTGATCCATTTTATGCCGCGATCGGTTTTGAGCGATGTATTGAGTGGACTTATTGGGATAAGAAAATTTGACCTGATCAAATATTGTGCAAAAAACCGCCCCTGTATCCGAACGATACACCGGGGCGGTTACTTTTATTACCGGAATTGGAATTGCCCATTCAGGCCAGCGTCGACACACACTGGAACATACTCTCACTCTCCGCCACCTTGCCCTCATTCCCGAGAACACAGATCGCGCCGCCGGACAAAACAGCCTCCGCCATCGCGGCCGCCCCACGAATCTCTTCCGCCGTGGCGTGCAGGATCTCGTCCCGTTCCCTCTGCACATCTTCCTCCGTCACATCCGTCAGATAGGCAGCCATCGAGCGCGACCCTTTCGCTTTCGGCGTCAGCGGTGTATCCACGCTGCTGATCGTTCCGATGATATACTTCGTCATCTCCCTCTCATCCGCTTCAAAATTCCGCAAATACTGCGGCACATCTTTGTACACGTTATTGGTGCGTGCGAGGTTCGGATCCCGGTAGGAGACAAAATACCCCTCCCCGGTATTCGGGAACGCGCACATCACACCGTACGCACCGCCCTTTACCCGCACCTCATTCCACAGGTAATCAAATCCAAGAATCGACCTCACAACCTTGTACACGCCGCTGTACGGTATGCCCGCATCGAGAAAATTACCGGTGCGCGCGACAAACTGCACCTGACCTGCCGTTTTAAACCCTTCATTTTCCGTGATCTCTTCACAGCGAAGTCCCGGCTCCACCGCACACCCGGCTCCGGCGCGCGCCCCCATTTTCTGCACAAACCCGGTAAATGCCTGTTCGAACGGCGCATAGTCACTCTCGGTACACGTAATGCCCGCGCTCATATGATCGCACGTAAAAATCTGCTCCACCAAATAATTCAGAACCCGAATTAAATTCTCTTTTTCACGATCGAAATTCTCTTCCAGACGGCATAAGAACCGATAAAAGGAAATACCGCTGAACTGCTCGTCGTAACGGGACGGTTCTGAACCATATGCCATCGCCCGGCTCACGGCCGTACTGTGCCCGGCCGAAAGCAGGCGCATGATGAGCGCCGATTTCTGCTCCCCGATGATTTCCTTTAACCGCTTTTCATCATCCAAATGGGACGTCGTCAACGCCTCGTACAACAGATCAATGATCTTTTCTGAGCGGTCGGCGAAAACCTTGGTGCCAAATGTCAAAAACGCCTTATACTGGTCGCGGTTTACCCGGCTCTGATACAGATTCGGCGCAAAATACATATCCCCGGCATTTTGTAAAATCTCATTGGAATACGAAAGCTTATCGTGCAGATCGGTATCCACGCACCCCAGCACATTACAGAGCAGACTGATGTAGGGGGCGTAATCTTTCAAAAGCGGCTTGATATCAAACATGATCTGAATGTACTGGATCCCGTTTGTAAAATAGTCGTGGTGGATGACCGGACATCCCGCCGCCGTCTTTTCCCTGTTCGAAAAGCCTTTGGCCTTCGTGCCGATGTCCTCCCTCGCGAGGAGCGGGATCTTTTCCAGTTCTTCCTTCGGGGACGGCTCCTCCTGATAGCGCTTCAACTCTTTCGTCTGCCGGATGAGTTCCTCCTTCTGCGCCTCGGAAAGCGTGGCAAAATACTGTTCCAGACGTTTTGCCTCCCGTTCCTCCATCTCCGCCGTCAGACCGGCCTTCGGCTCGATCGTCACAAACGAACGGTGCGTGTTATCCAACAGATATTTCTGGATCAGCGACTCAAAATACCCGTCGTCCATTTTCTCCCGCAGCTTTTGGAACGTTTCATTCGCCTGCAGATGGATAAACGGTTTTTCCGGATCGTAGAGCCAGCTGTCGAAAATCTGCAGTCCATACATAAGCCCTTTCGGATACATCCCGAAATCCGCCTCCCGGTAACGAAATTCCAGCGCGTTCAATCCGGCGTTCAGGGAATCCCTGTTGATCCCGTCCGCCACGAGCTTCTCTAACTGCTCCCGCACGATAGAGGCGAACATTTCCTTTTTATCCGCGGCCGCATTTTTCGCGATGATCGAAAACGTGGGCTGACAGATCCCCTCATCATAAAAGCTTACGATCTCCGTGCCAATACCCGCATCCATGAGTGCCTGTTTGACCGGCGCGCCGACGCCCTGCACGAGTACATAATTCAACACCTGGAACGCGAGATACAGTTCCCGGTCTAACGAGGTCGCCACGGCAGCATTATAGCTGAAATACGTTTTTTCCTCGGCCGATTCCCCCTCGGCCAGTGAATAATAGCTGCAGCAGTCCACCGGCTCGTCAAAGGCCTCCTGCTTTTGTATGCGGGAATCCACTTCCAAATAGTCAAAAATGCTTAAATAGTTCTCGTCGATCCAGGCGAGCTGCTCCGCCATGTCCATATCGCCATACAGATAGAGATAGCTGTTCGACGGATGATAATAGCGCGAATGAAAGTCCAGATATTCCTGATACGTCAGATCCGGGATCGCGGCCGGATCCCCTCCCGATTCATGGACATAGGCCGTATCCGGGAACAGGGACTGCTGGATCTTTCGCTCCAGTAATTCTTTGGGCGAAGAAAATACCCCTTTCATCTCATTGAACACAACGCCGTTATACGTGAGCGGCCCGTTCATATCGTTCAGTTCATAGTGCCAGCCCTCCTGCTGGAAGATCTTCTCTTCCTGATAGATGTTCGGATAAAATACGGCGTCGAGATACACGTTCATCAGATTGCGGAAATCCTTGTCGTTGCAGCTCGCAACCGGGTACACCGTTTTATCCGGATACGTCATCGCATTGAGGAACGTGTTGAGCGAACCCTTTTCCAATTCGATGAACGGGTCCTTCACCGGAAAATGTTTCGAGCCGCAGAGTACGGTATGCTCTACGATATGCGCCACTCCTGTCGAATCTTTCGGCGGTGTCCGAAATCCGATGGAAAATACTTTATTATCGTCTTTTGCTTCAATCGCTACGACTTTCGCTTTTGTCTTTTCATGTTCGAGAAGATACCCGCTGGCATCCAGCTCTTTTAATTCCTGTTTTACGATTACCCTGTATCCGTTTACGTCCTTCATGAATCTGTCTCCTTGTCTGTCATTCCTTTTTATTTTTTAATGGCGTATACTCAAAGATCTGTATGGCCGACGGTGCCAGCACAAATTCGATCGACTGGTCCATACCATCCTGTTTTACTGCCTTTGACTGTTTCAACCTCGGATTTATATTTCCCGTTCCGCCAAAACCTATACTGTCGCTGTTCCATATTTCTTTATATTTTCCGGCCAATGGAACGCCGAGCCGGAACTCCTCATAAGTCACAGGCGTGAAATTGCAGACGACTAAAAGCGTCTCTTCCGCGCTTTTGCGCATAAACGAGATCACGCTGTGGTCAGCATCGAGCATACTGACCCACACAAATCCTTCCGGCTTATCGTCCCAGGCATACATCGCCGGATGCTCCTTATAAAAGTTCCACAGCGACGCCACATAGTCGTGCAGCAGCGTATGGGGCGATTTGATGGAAATAATATCGCCGGAATCGCTTCTCGCCGCCTTCTGGTCGTTCAGCAGCTCCCAATCCAGCTCCCTCTCCTCGCTCCACTCGCGCTCCTGTCCGAAATCCTGTCCCATAAACAAAAGTTTTTTCCCGGGATGTGCCGCCATATACCCATACGTCAGACGCAGTCCTGCCAGCTTCTGCTCCGTGGTCCCCGGCATCTTGCCAAACATGGACGCCTTGCCGTGTACAACCTCGTCGTGGGAGAACACGAGGACAAAATTTTCCGAATAATGGTACACCATGCTGAACGTGAGCATGCCGTGCCTGCCTTTCCGAAACAGCGGATCGGTTTTGATATACTCGAGGTAATCGTTCATCCACCCCATATTCCATTTCATGTCAAACCCGAGTCCGCCCTCGCTGACCTCTCCTGTCACCTTCGGCCATGCCGTCGATTCTTCCGCGATCGTCACCGCTCCATCTTTTCTCTCTTTTACCTTCTCATTCAATTTCTTTAAAAATTCGACCGCCTCGAGATTTTCTTTACCGCCGTACATATTTGCCACCCACTCGCCATCCTGCTTTCCATAATCCAGATAGAGCATGGATGCCACCGCGTCCAGCCGCAGTCCGTCAGCGTGGTATTTGTCCAGCCAGAACAGTGCGTTGGAAACGAGGAAATCCACAACCTCTGGACGGCCATAATTATAGATCAGCGTCCCCCAGTGCGGGTGTTCCCCCTGTCTCGGGTCAAGGTGCTCGTACAGGCATGTTCCATCAAACCGCGCCAGTCCGTGCTCGTCTTTTGGAAAATGAGCCGGAACCCAGTCCAAAATGACGCCGATCCCGTTCTGGTGCATATGATCGACAAAAAACCTGAAATCGTCCGGCGTCCCATACCGGGAAGTCGGCGCGAAATACCCCGTCACCTGATACCCCCACGACGCGTCATAGGGATGTTCCATCACGGGCATCAATTCTATATGGGTATATCCCATTTTTTTACAGTACTCGGAAAGCATCGGCGCCAGTTCCCGGTATGAATAAAACGCTTCCCCGTTTTCCTGTGTCTGCGGCTTGCGGAAGGACCCCAGCTGTACTTCCAGCACGATGACTGGCTCGCCAGGGACATCTTTCTTTTTCCGCTCCGCCATCCATGACTGATCGTTCCACGCATACTGCCCCAGATCCCAAACGATACTTGCTGTCGCCGGCCGTTTCTCACAATAAAACCCGTATGGATCCGCTTTGAGTACGACTTTTCCGTCCGCGCCGTGGATCTCGTATTTATACAGGTCGCCTGCTGCCGTCTGTTCCACAAACAATTCAAAAATTCCCGTCGCATGACGCCGCATCGGATGTTTCCTGCCATCCCATCCATTAAAATCACCGACGACGCTGACCGAAACGGCATTCGGCGCCCACACTGCAAAATTCGTGCCCTTACGGCCATTCACCGTGCGCACATGTGCCCCGAGTTTTTCGTAGATCGTATCATGCGTCCCGCTCTCAAACATCGCCTCGTCCATCGCGTCCACAAAATCATCAACCGCATAGGGATCACAGATTTCCATTTTACCCTTTTCCGTCTCAATCCGAAACGTGTACTCCGGGATTTTCTTCCCTCCTAAAAACGCCGCAAAATACCCGCTCTGATCCATTTTCGTCATCGCGACCGGACGGCTCTTTCCTTTCACCACAGCCGAAACTTTTTCAGCATCCGGAAAATAACCTCTGACAAGCACATTTCCCTTAACTTCGACCGGACCGAGCACCTCCTGCGGGTCCGCGCACTCGGCATATTCCAAATCTTCTATTTTCGGCCAATCCATGTAATCTTCCAGTTTATGCCTCATTCGATTCCTCCTAAATATAAAATGTATCAATTCCTGTCAATTGCTGTCCCTGACGCACTTATTCCTCATACCACTGCACGATCTTTTCTCCATCTTCCGTATACTGTTCCTCTGATTTTGGCGTGTACTTCCGCAGAAGATGCTCCATCGGAAACGTATAGAGAAAAACTGCCGTCCCCGGTACAAATACGAGAAGGATCGGCATCTGCACGACAAATCCCGCATAAATGCCAAATCCCGCCGCAAACAGGATCAGTAAAAGCAGCAGCGTGTGCAGAAAATGACGGAACGCCGCATAAAGGGAAAATCGGATGATGCGGCCGACCGACATCGTGAACCGGGACAGCACACAAAACACATAAGACATCACACAGGCTACCACAAACGCGATCGCCAGATAAGCACCCGCCAAATAGCCGCCGTACTCCGATTCCGCGTCCGTGATCCCCACCAGGTTCAGGTTGACATATAAAATGCCATTGATCAGCGCAAAGATCAGCCACAGGATCGTAGCCGGAACAAAATTCTGTTTAAAGCTCCTCCAAAACTCCGTCCACACATAGCTGCGCTCATGCCGCAACACCTTAGCTCCCACATAATAAAGCGACGTCGTAGCGGCCCCGATCGTGACGACCGGCACGCAGAACACGATATAAATGATGCTGAGCCACCCGATATCAAATATTTTTGACATCGCCCTCATCACCGCGTTATCCGAATTAAAAAAACGTTCCATGCAAAGTTCCCTCCTAAATCTTATGTATAAACAACCCGCTGCGGAGCTTCGGCTCAAACCACGTCGATTTCGGCGGCATCAAAAGCCCGTTGTCCGCGACATCAAACAGCTCGTTGATCGACGTCGGATACATCGAGAACGAAACGCACATATCGCTGTCCGCCCGCCGTTCCAGCTCTTTTAACCCTCGGATCCCGCCGACAAAATCAATGCGCGCGTCGGTACGAGGATCGCCGATCCCCAGCACCGGCCCGAGGAGCGTATCCTGCAGCACCGATACATCCAGGCGCCCCACGGCATCCTTCCCCGCAAACAGCTGCGGTTTTGCGTTCAGATGATACCACTTCCCTCCGGAATACATGCCAAACGTACCCTTCCGCTCCGGCGATACCGGCACATCCGACGGCTCTACCTCAAACATCTCACTCACCTTTTCCATAAACGCCTCCCATGTCAGGCCGTTTAAGTCTTTCACCGTGCGGTTATAGTCCATGATCATCAGTTCATCGTGCGGAAACAGCACCGAAAGAAAATAATTAAATTCTTCCTCCCCGGTATACCCCGGATGTTCCTCCCGCCTCTTCAGGCCAACCTTGACAGCGGAAGCCGCCCGGTGATGCCCGTCCGCGATATAAATGCGGTCAATTTCCTGAAACGCGCGGTATATGACATCGACATCTTCTTTTTCCACGATCTTCCAGACGCGGTGGGAAATCCCGTCTACCGCCGTAAAATCGTAGAGTGCCGTTTCCGCCACATACTTTTTTACGATCTGGTTGATGGCCTCGTGTGAGCGGTAGGCCAAGAAGATCGGCCCTGTCTGCGCCGAACACGTATCCACATGGGTGATGCGGTCGACTTCCTTATCCGCCCTCGTGTTCTCATGCTTTTTGATCGTATTGTTCAAATAATCATCTACGGAAGAACATGCCACAAGTCCCGTCTGCGCCCGTCCATCCATCACCAGCTGGTAAATGTAATAAACCCGGTCCTCATCGGTTACATATACGCCGTCCGCCACATCCTGCTCCAAAAGTTCTTTTGCCTTCTCGTACACTTCGGGAGCATACGTATCCACGGAGTCCGGAAACGCCGTCTCCGCCCGGTCAATTTTCAGGAAAGAAAGCGGCTCTCTCGCCACCTCTTCTTTCGCCTCCTGCCTGTTGTACACATCGTACGGCAATGCTGCCACCCGCTCCGCCAGCGCTTCCGCCGGGCGGACGCAGCAAAATGGTCTGATCTCTGCCATTGTTATCCTCATTTCTGCGCAGAAAGCTGTTTATCGTTCATTCTGCGTCTTTCACTTGTCTGCTATTGCTGTACAGGTTTTCTGTACACGGTTTCCTGTTCATTCTCTACTGTATTAGTATAACGAAAAAGGAAAAAGAAAACAAGCTTTTCGGGAAAAGATTATCAACGTATGGATTTTCGAAAGGAGCGATCGGATGTTAGCAGCTAAAAGTATGGATATAAGAGATAATTTTAAAGACTGGTGTGATAAGATCAGCATGGGAGAAACCGTAATCATTTCCAGACCTCATAATGAAAATATCTACATGATCAACGAGGCAGAATATAACGCCTTACAAAAAGCAAAACGAAACGCCGAATACATGGCAAAGCTTCATGAGAGTGCGGAAAATCACAAAAGGGGCGATACGATTTCATTTACAATAGAAGAATTAAAGGAAATGGAAAACGAGGATTGGAAGCCTACAGAAAAAATTTTAGATTTTGAGAAAAAACATGGTATACAGAGGAATGGGGAGTTGTAAAATGAATGATTTTCATCTTATCGCCGGAATTTTAATCTCCGCCGTCTCACCTTCGTTTTGATTTATAACAACACGAAACACATATACCGGCTGCCCAAACCCCTTACTGTCAATCTCATAGGCGATCTTCACATGAGATACCGTGATTTCCGATATTTCTGAGAGATCCTGCATCTCCCCTTCAGGTACAACAAATTCCCCCCGCTCCAAACATTCAAACGCCTCCTGCTCCGAACAGATCGTAACGCCATTTCGTTCTGAAAAACCAAAAATATGATTCCGGATATTCCAAATTCTGTCTTTTATCGTCGGGACCACGATGCACTCCCCGCACAGCCACCCCTCACCTTCGCTTACGGGTTCAACCTCGAAACGATATTCCCCGTCACCCAGCTCAGAAAAAACCGCACTCGGGGGAAGCTCCACACAATACGGCCGCAAAAGTTCCCTCACCTTCTCCTCTGAGAGTCCATTTATTTTCTCATCCACAACCATTTCCTCTTCCTCTATCTCGTCCTCCAACCCAAAATCCGTCAATTCATATCCCCCTCCGCGATAAGCCATCTGAAGAATATACCGCGACGGCTCGGAATTCAATATCACGATATTCTCATAGGCATTCTGCCTCTCACTCAACGCGGCACCTAATTTCTCAAAAAAATCTTTTGCAAATGACTGGCAATCCTCGACAGACCAAATCTTACTCACATACACATAGTCCTCTTTCTCGTTTGGATCCAGTTCACATCGAGAAGTCACTTCTATTTGTGACATAGATACCTTTTCACTATATTGGCAGGACAATGTTCCCATCGGCAGCTGCGAATAATAATAAAATACACCCAAATACGCGCACACTACAATAACTGCCGGGACCTGATACAGCAGGACAGTTCCCCAGCCCGTTCCGTTTTCCTTATTTCTATATTTACCGAACTGCATGACCACCCTGCTGAACCCATAGCCGATCATGACCCCCAGCGTATTATTCAGTACATCATCAAACTCAACGATTCCCCGCTGAAATACGAATTGGACACCCTCAATGAAAACAGCCATCAAAAAGCCCGCCGCATATGTATGGCACCATTTGTGAAAACGGGTAGAAAGAAGAGGGAGTAAAAAACCAAGCGGGGTAAACAAAAGAATATTTACTATTAAATTCCTCCACTCAGAAGCAGACGCACTGTTCCAGGCTGCTATATAAGAACTAAATGGCTGGAGTTTTATAACCCGCCCATATCCCTCCCGTGCGAGCGTGGCACAAAACAGAAAAGCAATATACATGACAAACAATGTGCCTAAAAATATTTTTATTTTAGGAACGTCTTTTCCGGCCCTCTTCTGTTGTCTTTTATATAAAACGGCACCAATAAAAAACAAAATGCCGACAATCACGCCCAGTTTCACATATTGTAATGCAAAATAAAATAACTCTCTCAGCCCCATAAGTTTCTCCTTCTGGTTTATATA
>CAJTTQ010000087.1:9037-10696 GCA_910579145.1 uncultured Eubacterium sp. | reverse complement strand
GAGACGGTGCCCCGGAATGGACACCGTCTCCCTGATTTGGAACTGTCATTTCCCGACAGCCCCTTAGTCAGATGGTTTCCCACAATGGCAGTTCCTCCATAAGTTCCATTTTCTGCGATACTTTTTCCGAGATCAATTTTGCCGGTTTGGTATCGATCGGTTTTGGTGTGGTCTTGATGATATTGCTCAGGAAACGGCCCTGGTCTTTGTAGCTGTATTGGAAGGTTTTGGTGTTAAATTCCAGTACCGCGGACCGCAGATATCCCTGATAGAGGAATGCCTTGGAGTCTTTTGGTACGGTAAAGGTGACGGTTTCGGACTGGCTCGAGTTCCATTGTTCGGTAAAGGAAATTTCAAAGTTGATGTTAAATTCGGCTTTTGAGAACAGGGCGCCTGCGCCGTATTTGAAGCCGCCGGATATTTTCTGTCCGGCCGTGAACGTAAAGCCGCTGGTGATCGTTTTGGAGTACTGTGCCTGCCCGTCGGAGCCGGTATTGTCGATGCAGCCGATGTTTTCCAGGTCGGGTGCATAAACGACCATCGTGGATATGATGTCGTTTTGCGTCTGCTCGAGCGGCAGCGAGTGGATAAACGTATCTTCGCAGGCCGGCGGCAGCGTGTCGTAGATTTTTACGTCTACGTTCAGCGGTATGTTGAACCTGGAGAAGAACATCGCGTTTTTGAAAATTGACTTGATGAACTCTACTTCCGCGTACAGGGCGTTTAGGTCTGTGTACAAGGAGGTTCGCACGGTTACGTCAAGATGGTACGATTTGTGCAGTGTCTTTTTGTCTTTGTAATCATCGATCTTCAACTGATACTCCACATTGATGATGCCGATCGCTTCACATTCGTGTTCCGTGTATCCTTTTACGAGATAGATGTTGCGGTTCTGCAGGCCGCTGTCGTAATTGGCGCTGCCGGGATCTACGGGAGCGATGATTTTTGAGAACACGGCTTCCATCTGATTTTTGTCCAGTTCATCTATAAGTGTAGAAGAAATGGAGGTGGCAATTCTTGTGAATTGTGATTTGACAGCATTTACCGTGGTATCATTTTCGTTATATGTCTGAGACTGCTTGCAGCCGGCGAAGCCCGTATACTTCTCTTTCAGACAATCAAAATGTTCCGGTACGCCGATGACCGCCAGTTTCGTCATATATGGCACGGCGTTATCCGGTTTCCAGTTGCTGTGCAGGTCGTCGATGGAAACAGCGAAATCGGAAATGGGTTTTGTGGTGAATCCCTTTTCAAAAAATTCTTCCGCGGCAGGGGGCTGGTACTCGTAAATGCCAAATCCCTGTACTTTCCCATCGGGAAATTGATCGAGGGTTTCCCTGATATACTGTTCAAGTTTTTCCACACGGGTTTCCCCGCAACGCAGGCCGATGTCGTTCAGTTCTTTTTTCAGTTCCTCGGGCGTCACTTTGGAAGGGGTGTCTTTTGTCAGGTCGATTGGTATTTTAAAAACTGGTATTGGCATAATTCATCATCCTTTCTTTTTTGATTTTAATCGTTTTGTACGCCGCGCAGCGATATGTGTTATGATAGTACTATCATAGCACGGTTTTCCGGCGTTTGCCATCCCGCATATGTTCCTGTTTCAGGAACAAAGGGTAACTTGTTTTTGGGGAGCGAAAAGGGTAAAATAGAAGGGGG
>CAJTTQ010000087.1:0-9001 GCA_910579145.1 uncultured Eubacterium sp. | reverse complement strand
TGGAAAAAGGCTGAACGCTGGTAATAGAGTTCAGCCTGGTCAGAAGCGGGAGCATGTATTTACGTTATTGTTACCTTTTTCTTTTTGACCCATCCAAACAGTGGGAAATCCTCATCATCCTCTTCCGTAAAATCAGGACCGTGTGCCGCTATTTGCACGTAGTAGGTTTTTCCTTTTTCTAATTTATCAGTCATTCCTTTTCCGTAAGGCGCTGTCTTAGAAACGATAACTGAATGGCTCATATCCGGATGTTCAGAGTAGCGGAAGCCGTAGTGATCATCTGCTTTCGAATACCCCTTTTTCCCGAAAAGAGGGCCCTGCACCAAAACGTGGATACTCTGGTTTTTTACCGTTACTTTATATTTTTTGAAAACGGCCTGAACCTGAAGTTTTTCCCTGGACTCTGCCTTTATCCCGGATTGCAGTAATCCCCATTCGTCAAATGATTTTTCCCCGTATATATTCCAGCCGAGGAACGTGTACCCTTTCCTGACTACCTGGGATGGCAGTTTGGCTGCCTTCCCGTATTCATGGTATTTCGGTTTTCTCCCTTTGATTTTTCCGCCATTTAGGATATAGCTTATGGCATATTTTCGGCCTTTGGCCTTTGCTGTTTTCCCGGGTGGCAGGGATTTGCGTTTCTTTTTCCCCACATACCAGGAAAGACTACCTTTCGCTTCATTCAGGGGAATGGAAACGGAGGAACGGTTGGCCACTGTCCGCAGCTTCACACAGCCCTGTGCATAGGTCGCTGCCACTTTTTTTACCGAACTGCCAAAAGTGAGTTTCTTTAAGTTTTTACACTTCCAAAAAGCGTGAGCGCCTATTTTTTTTACGGTATCTGGAATCGCCGCATTTTGGAGCGAATGGCAAAAGGAAAAACTGCTTAATCCGATTTCCTGTAAGCACTCTGCTGCGGGAATTTCAATTAGTTTTTCACAACCTTGAAATAAACCGTTTTCTATCTTTTTTAGTCCTCTAGGAAGACGAATACGCTGTAAATTTTTGCAGTACGCAAAAGCGTCAGGCCCGATCTGGCTTACAGTATCTGGAATCTGGAGTTCTGTAATATTGTTGCAATGATAAAACGCCATTTCTCCAATTTGGCTTAGTTCACTGGGAAGTTGGATCTCCGTCAGGGATTTCATCCCGTGCATGGCGTTTTCCCCGATGATTTGCAGGGAAGTCGGGAACTTTACAAGTGTTACGTTTTCTAAAAAGCAAAAGCAATCCTTACCCAGTTCAGTTATTCCTTCTGACATAATGATTTTTATGATTTTTTTATACTCGATTTCTTTGTCATCAAAGAAAAACTTATCAATCTTTCCGGTTCCGGTGATCGTCAGGGTGCCGTTTTCATCAATGGTAAAAGCTGCCGCAGTACCACACATACCAGATACAGTTTTGGTGCTGGCAGCGGCAGGGAAATTTATGAGATGAAAAAGTACTGCTGCGGCTATTAGGAAACCTGCTATCTTTTTCATGGATCAGCCACCTTTCTTCTAAGTTTTTGGAATATTGTACCTTCTATTTCTAAGTTTGTCAAATTACTGTTTTTATTGAAAAAGCAACTTGTTTTTTGGAGACGGGAAGTATAAAATAAATGGGGGAAATACTCGTGTATTGTACCGTTCATATTTCGCCAAATGACTTGCCTGAATTTGTATCTGCTGCGTTGGCTTCATTCGACGATGCCACCGCATCGCCTCATTCAGCCGCCTTGCAGATGAAAATTCATTCTACGCCATTTGGCTGAAAATGAACGGTACAATACGCTAGTAAACCGAAGAAGGAGGATCGTAATGGAAGAAAATGAAATTTTATTTACGACACAAACGATATATACATACGAGGAATATGTAAAATATAGTGACCGCATTTGCCGCTTTTCGAATATATTGTCCTACATCGTGTGGCTGGGCGTCGGCGTATGTTTGGCGTGGGTGGCTCTTTCGAGGCGGGGATTTGTACCGGCGTTACTGATCCTGGCGGCTTGTGTGGCGCGGATTTCGCGCGGTCCGGCGGTGAAAAAGGAAAAACAGCGGAAGGAATTTGACGAGCCGGATAGCGCGGCCAATATGACTCTTACGTATCATTTTTACAGGGATGGGTTCAGGCAGTTGAGCAATACGCAGGAATCGGAGAAAATCCCGTATTACGGTATGACGATCATAGAGACGAAGACGAACTTTTACCTGATGTATGAACGCAGGGAGGGCTGCATAATCATAAAAGAAAATTGTTCGTCTGCCCTCATCTATTTTTTGGAAAATCTGAAGAATGAGCCGGAGAGCCCGCTGTATAATAAGAATAAACCGGCCCTGCTCACGTACTCCAAAACAACGCAGGAACTGATCAACTGGGTCGGTTGCCCGTGCGAAGTTTTTCCGGCCGGCGCGCCGGAAGAGGAGATCTTTCAAGCGTATGAGCGGGCGAGGGCGGAAGCGGGAGCGAAAGGCTTTCCCGTTCTGGCTGCCGTCAACCGTACGCTGCTCGAACAGATGGAACTGCTAAAGGAAGAGGGAGTACTGATGGAAACACTGCTTTCCACGCCGACAGAGGGCGGAAAGCAGTTAGTGAGGGACTGGTATCGGGAATTGATGGAGGGGTTGGAAGAGAACGAGGGGGAAGAGTATGTGGAACAGATGAGGGGCAGTTTGGAGCGGGGGGTGGTGTATCACTGTTTTTTGACTCCCAGTGCGCCTGCGGATCAGTATGAGGAGTTTGTCCTGTTCCGCCTCCCTGTGTCTGTGGATGAGCCGTGGGAGGTACTTGCCTACATTCCGATGGGCTGTTGGAACGGCAGTGCGAGAAACGAGACGTTTATGGCGATCAGCCGGTACTGGTATGAGAAATACCGGGCGGTTCCGGCGGTGATCGGAGTGGATACGCTGGAATATGTGGTGGACCGGCCGGTCGCGTCAGCGCAGGATGCGTGGGAACTGGCGGAGGAGCAGTTTGCGTTTTGTGAGGATCTGGTGTTTCAGTGTTCGACGACGGGGACGCTCGGCGAGTTGGCGGACAGTTTGATGAAGTCGAAGGTCTGGTATTTTTGGTGGGATTAGGGAAAAACTATAGCGGACGAAAAGTTTTCGGTATTTTACAAATGCTGAGCAGTGTGATACGATGATGGCATAGGGTACAGGGAGGTGTACAAAGCAAATGAACAATGCGCGCGCAGGGAGGAAACATGACATTAACACAGTTGCGATACGCCATCACGGTGGCGGATGCCAGGTCGATGAATGAGGCCGCCGGAAAGCTCTTTATTTCCCAGCCCAGTCTTTCCACGGCGATCCGGGACCTGGAGACGGAGGCCGGGATTGAGATCTTCCGGCGGACGAACCGCGGGATTTGGGTGACGCCGGAAGGAGAAGAATTTATTGGGTATGCAAGGCAGGTGGTGGAGCAGTATCAGTTGATGGAAACGAAATATGTGACAAAGGAATCGGTAAAGAAAAAATTTGCCGTTTCCATGCAGCACTATTCGTTTGCGGTCGTTGCCTTTGTAGAGATGGTGAAACAATTCGGGATGGACGAATACGAATTTGCGATCCGGGAGACGAAAACGTATGAAGTCATTGAAGACGTGAAGAATTTCAGGAGTGAGATCGGTATTTTGTTTCTCAATGACTTCAATGAAAAAGTTCTGACGAAGCTGTTTCTGCAGTCCGGTGTGGAATTTCATGAAATCCTGAAATGCGGGATTTATGTATATTTGTGGAAAGGGCATCCGCTGGCAGACCGTAAAGAAGTTACGATGGAAGATCTCGACGAGTATCCGTGCCTGTCCTTTGAACAGGGCGAATACAATTCGTTCTATTTCGCGGAAGAGGTTCTCAGCACGTATGAGTACAAACAGCTGATCAAGGCGAATGACCGCGCGACCATGCTGAATCTGGCAGTAGGCTTGAACGGATATACGCTTTGTTCCGGCATCCTGAGTGAGGAACTGAATGGGTCAGGGTACCGCGCGGTGAAATTGAAGTCGGATGAGGTGATGACGATCGGCTATATCGTGAGGAAGGGCGTAGTTATAAGTCCTCTGGGGAAGAAATATCTGGAGGAAATTTCAAAATTCAAGAATAAAGGCCTGACGTAGGCGGAAATGAGGTTATGATGGGAAAAATATTAGAAAGTTCTTTGGAACTGATTGGAGGAACACCAATACTGAAACTGAATCGTTACGCAGAGGCGGCCGGGGTGTCGGATGCCGTCATTCTGGCGAAACTGGAGTATCTGAATCCGGCGGGTTCGGTGAAAGACCGCGTTGCGCTCGCGATGATTGAAGACGCGGAGAAGAAAGGAATCTTGAAGCCGGGCGCGACGATCATTGAGCCGACGTCTGGCAATACGGGGATCGGTCTGGCAGCAGTCGCGGCGGCGAAAGGTTACAGGGCGGTGCTCACCCTTCCGGATACGATGAGTGTGGAACGGCGCAGACTGCTGCGTGCCTATGGGGCACAACTTATACTGACCGATGGCTCAAAGGGCATGCAGGGCGCGATCGAAAAAGCGGAGGAATTGAAAGAGGGCATCGAGGGAGCCGTTATTCTCGGGCAGTTTGTGAACGCTGCTAACCCGGCCATGCACAAGGCGGTCACCGGTCCGGAAATCTGGGATCAGACTGACGGGAAGGTGGATATTTTTGTGGCCGGAGTCGGCACAGGTGGGACGATTACCGGAGTGGGACAGTATCTAAAAGAGAAAAAGAAAGACGTTACGGTCGTGGCAGTCGAGCCGGCTTCCAGTCCGGTGCTCTCGGAGGGAACGCCTGGGCCGCATAAGATCCAGGGAATCGGCGCCGGTTTTGTGCCGGATGTGCTGGATACGGATGTTTACGATGAGGTGATCGCGATAGAAAACGAGGATGCGTTTGCGGAGGGCAGGGCGTTTGCGGTGAGCGAGGGGATACTGGTCGGTATATCTTCGGGCGCGGCGCTGAAAGCAGCTTCGCTGCTGGCAAAAAGGCCGGGAAATAAAGGAAAAACGATTGTTGCACTTCTTCCGGATTCGGGAGACCGGTATTTGTCAACGCCATTATTTGGAGAATAGGAGAGATTCAGGATGAAAAAATACAGTGAGAGAAATTTGAAATTTGAAACATTACAGCTTCATGTAGGACAAGAAGAGGCGGACGCGGTGACAGACGCGCGTGCGGTGCCGATCTACGCGACGGCTTCGTATGTGTTCCATGATGCGGAGCACGCTTCGGCGCGGTTTGGACTGACAGATGCCGGAAATATTTACGGAAGGCTGACAAACCCGACTCAGGATATTTTTGAACAGAGGATCGCGGCGCTCGAGGGCGGCGTGGCAGCGTTGGCGGTAGCGTCCGGCGCGGCGGCGATTTCTTATACGATACAAAATCTGGCGCACGCCGGGGATCATATCGTGGCGGCGAAAAATATTTATGGCGGCACGTATAATCTGCTGGCCCACACGCTGACAGATTATGGCATTTCGACGACGTTTGTCGATCCGTTTGACGAGGCGGCTGTCCGGGAGGCGATCAAAGACAATACAAAGGCTGTTTTTATTGAAACGCTGGGAAATCCGAACTCGGATGTTGTGGATATCGAAAAGCTGGCGGGTATTGCCCATGAATATAAGATTCCGCTCGTCATTGACAATACGTTTGCAACGCCGTATCTCGTGCGTCCGATCGAATACGGCGCGGACATCGTCGTGCATTCGGCCACGAAGTTTATCGGCGGGCACGGGACGGCGATCGGCGGCGTGATCGTGGACAGCGGTAAGTTTGACTGGGAGGCGAGCGGAAAATTTTCCTCGCTGACCGAGCCGAATCCGAGTTATCACGGCATCAGTTTTACCAAGGCAGTCGGTGCGGCGGCGTTTGTCACGAAGATCCGCGCGATATTGCTGCGCGATACCGGTGCCACCCTGTCGCCGTTCCACGCGTTTTTGTTCCTGCAGGGATTGGAAACGCTGTCGCTGCGGGTGGAGCGGCATGTGGAAAACGCACGGAAAGTCGCAGAGTATCTGGCGAAGCACCCGCAGGTGGAGAAAGTGAACCATCCTTCGGTGTCGGATGATCCGGTTCAGAAGGAACTTTACGGCAAATATTTCCCGCACGGAGGCGGCTCGATCTTTACCTTTGAGATCAAGGGCGATGCGGAAACGGCAAAGAAATTTATCGACCATCTGCAGCTATTTTCGCTGCTTGCCAATGTGGCGGATGTGAAATCCCTCGTCATCCATCCGGCCTCTACGACGCATTCCCAGCTGAGTGAGGAGGAACTGCTGGATCAGGGCATCCATCCGAATACGATCCGTCTGTCGATCGGGACGGAACATGTGGATGACATCATCGAGGATTTAGAGGAAGCATTTGGGGCGGTGAGCTGACATGGAACAGGATAACAGATGCAGGGATGTGGAGCGGAGCATCATAAAAAAATACCGCAAACAGATTTGGTGTAAATTTACGAAGGCGATCAACGAGTATGAGCTGATCCAGGACGGGGATAAGATCGCCGTGTGCATTTCCGGCGGCAAGGATTCCATGCTGATGGCCAAGTTATTTCAGGAGTTGGAGCGGCACGGGAAGAAAAATTTTGAACTCGTCTTTCTCGTGATGAATCCGGGTTATAATCCGATCAATTACGAGACGATCCGGCGGAATGCGGAGCTGCTCCATGTACCGATCACGGTTTTTGAGACGGATATATTCGAGATCGTGGCGAAGGACGATATGGAATCCCCCTGCTATTTGTGCGCTAGAATGAGACGGGGGTACTTGTACAGCCGGGCGAAGGAGCTCGGCTGTAACAAGATCGCCCTCGGCCATCACTTTGATGATGTCGTGGAGACGATCCTGATGGGCATGCTGTACGGGTCGCAGATCCAGACGATGATGCCGAAGCTGCACAGTACAAACTTTGAGGGGATGGAGCTGATCCGGCCGCTGTATCTGATCCGGGAGGAGGACATCATCCACTGGATGCACTACAATGAACTGCGGTTCATCCGCTGCGCCTGCCGCTTTACGGAGCGGTGTGAACAGGAGGCGGAGGAAGAGCAGAAGAGTTCAAAGCGGGAGGAAGTAAAGGAGCTGATCCGGGAACTGGAGAAGCGG
The DNA here is from genome assembly GCA_910579145.1 of uncultured Eubacterium sp. Lineage (GTDB taxonomy): Bacteria > Bacillota > Clostridia > Lachnospirales > Lachnospiraceae > Eubacterium_F. Next base: position 1,902 of record CAJTTQ010000087.1, on the reverse strand, counting down.
AGTCCGTCGGTGGCGAAAAATATTTTCCGGAGCGTGGAGAATGTGAATGTGGATACGGTGATCGCCTATAAGCAGAATGGGGTGAAGCACCATTTTTTGGATGGGTATGATGGTGGGGAATACTAGAAAATGGGATGCATTTATGGATTGGGCATATCGGATGTAAAAGTCCGGTATGCTTTTTTTGTGATTTTTGAAGGGTGGGGATTATAGTATGGGTTTAGATACAATAATAGTGTGAGGCTGTGAATAGCGATTGGGGCTTAAAGTGCTAAAAAGGTGCGGAAAGTGTTATAAGGAATGCGGAAAGTGGCACTATTGCGGTATTGTTAAACAGTTGGCAATAAGGTATAATGGGTTTGCGTTTGAATATTGTACTTGACTTTTCAAATGTTATGACTGGGAAAATGATTGTTCTATATGTATATATATGCACAAAGGGAGTATATAAGAATCAACAATGTATGAGTATAATCTGGGACTAATATAGATTTCTATTAAATGATAAAGGAAGGCGGTGAAAGAATGTACAAAGAGAATTTGTGCAGAGTGTTAATTGAAAAAAGCGTTCTTTTCGAATAAAAGGCTATAATGGAAAGAACGCAGAAATAAACAGCAAATATACTAAATCAATTAAAATTAGAAAGAAGGTAGAGATAAGTGAGAATTAATAGATTAAACGGAAAAAAAATAGTATTGTCAGTACTGTTAGCAGGAACAATGCTTTCATCAGCAGGGGCAATTAGTGAGGCGGCGACAATGCATAGTTATGATTTTTTCATGAATGGAAAAGGTGGTGCAGATCGTTCTAATGATCAAAAAAAGGAGGAAAGTGGTCCTGCACTTGTTAGATTAAGATCAATTTCTACGTCTGCAGCTCCCGGGTTACCATTAACTATGAGAGTAAGGCGATCAAAAAACGATGGTAAGGCTACTGTTTCAATGGATTTTGCAAAGTACGAGGATGGTGGAAGATATTTGAATTATAATCCTGGTTATGGCGGGACAGATGACAAGTATTATTTAAAAATGCAAACGAATTCAAAAGCTTCCCAGTGTGCGTGGGTTGATGGAACTTGGAGACCATAATATGTTCTGTGATTAATATTGCATAAATTCTGCTGTTTTGACAAATATTGGTATAGGTATTTGTCAAAACAGCGGGTGATCGTATAGGAAGTGTACAAATGTATAAAGTATATATAAAAAATATATTTTTTAGTAAGATTTTTTGGATTTCCATTATTATAACATTGTTGACTTTCATAGCAGGGTCTTATCAGTCATTGATTGTACAAGATGAGGCATTGGAGTGTTATCAATGTGCAGCAGTATATGGCTCAGGACATATTGTTGCTATGGTTTTATCACCACTGCCATTTTTAGTGATCTTTTCGGATGAAATAAAAAAAAGAGTAGCATATTATCAAATTGTTAGAACTAGTAAAAGAAAATACATATTTGATCAAGTTATGGCTGTTTTTACATCGGTTATGGGAATGGGATTTATTGTATTGCTCGTTTTTTTTCTGATTTGTAAGGCATATGATTGCGATTTTTCTTTTAATGAATACGATGCACGAAAATTACAAGGACTAGGTATCTTTGAAAACATAGTGAAAAACAATGTAATGTTGAGCTACTTATTAGTATACCTATCGTATGTATTACAGATACTTCCTGGCGCATTTTTTACGATGATCATAGCTTGTTTTGTAAAGAACAAATATATTGTTTTTGCGATGCCATGGATCGTATTTCGTGTTTTTCAAATGTTAGCATTAGTTTTAGGAATCCCATATTTGGATTTGACGTATGCGTCATTCGCTGGTACTACTTTGACAGAAAGTTTGGGCGGAATGCTTTATTGCTTTTTATATCCGTTTTTTCTTTGTTTGTTCG
>CAJTTQ010000086.1:808-10792 GCA_910579145.1 uncultured Eubacterium sp. | reverse complement strand
ACGTCTTTATGCTCAATCGGTGCGCTCAGGAAAAATCACTCAACTTTCTGAGCAGAATCTGGTGTTTGAAACAAAAACATCTCAATCCTTTTCGATAGACCAGGCACCATTATCTGACGATTCAATGGTCTTTTTTTCGTTAGAGGCAGGTCGGGGGGGAGCTGTTTTCTATGGCGGTTTCTATCATAGTAAAATGCCGCAGCGCACCGTAAAAGCGGCTGTTGTCATCTGTACCTATAAAAGAGAAGCACAGGTTGAACGGACATTATCAGAGCTTAACCGGTTTATGTCGGAAGATGAACTGAGTGAGGTCAGGGACGAATTCGAAGTTTTTGTTATAGATAACGGAAAAACATTGGAGCTGGAAAATAAATACGCGATCAAGGTTCATTGTGTCGCAAATAGAAATTTAGGCGGAAGCGGCGGATTTACAAGAGGGATGATAGAAGTTTACCGGCGGACAGGAGAATTTACCCATATTCTTTTCATGGATGATGATATTACGTTGGATCACAATGTTCTTTTTAAGACCATTCAGTTTTTAAAGATTTTAAAACCTGAATTTGAACGCATATGTTTGGCAGGGAGCAATCTCTATAATGAAAAGCCACTCTTTCAATATGAAGCAGGCGCCAAATGGGATTGGAAAGACATGTGTATCAAACCGGTAAAGCCGGATTATGACCTGAGCCAGGCAAAAACCCTATCGGCAAACGAAAGCGATGAGAAGTTGGATTTTGCAGGGTGGGGATTTTTTTGTTTTCCTGTCAGTTATGTACAAAAGGATAATTTCCCTTTTCCCTTTTTTATCAGGATGGATGATGTGGAATATGCCATACGAAATCAAATGCACTGTGTGACGATGAATGGGATTGGTTTCTGGCATCCTTCTCCAGAACAAGAACGTTATTCCAGTCTGGATTACTATGCCTTGCGAAATTCGCTGGTGCTGTCCGCCTGTCATGGCGGCTCACCTCGTTTTTATAAACTAAAATTTGAAAAACGGTATTTTGTCCAGGTGATCTATGGCCACTATGAGGTTGCGGATTGCTTATTGCAGGCTATATTCGATTATTTAGAAGGGATTGATTTTTTCAAACGGGTAGACGGAGAAGAAAATCATAAAAAAATCACCCGTATTTTAAAGAAGGGAAAAGATTTCGAGAAACACTCCGTTTCCGATCAAGTGCGGCTGACTTGTCAGGCATTTGTAAAAATGGATTTTTGGCGGTATGTATGGTATTACATCCGGGTTTATTTGCTGTTTATACGGACGCATAAACGAATTGATCGAGACTATCGAGGCAATTACCGGAGTCTGTGTAACATAGACACATGGAATAACTTATTAAAGGAGACGCAGCATGAAAAGGTATGATTATTTAATTGTAGGAAGTGGACTGTGTGGCGCCGTGTTTGCATGGGAAGCGGCAAGGCGGGGGAAAAAATGCCTTGTCATTGACCAAAGGGATCATATCGGAGGTAACGTATATACGAAAGAAATGGAAGGGATCCATGTCCATTTATACGGGGCGCATATCATCCACACGGACAGTAAAAAAATATGGGATTATATCAGGCAATTTACCGAGATCAATCATTTTGTCAACTCCCCCATAGCAAATTTTAAGGGAGAGCTGTATAATATGCCGTTTAATATGAACACATTCCACCAGCTTTGGGGCGTAAATACACCAAAAGAAGCGGAACAGATCATTGAACGACAGCGCCGTGCGATCCAGGGGACGCCGAAAAATTTAGAAGAACAGGCGATCCAGATGGCAGGGACGGACATCTATGAAAAACTGGTAAAAGGTTATACCGAAAAACAGTGGGGACGGCCGTGCGCGGAACTGCCGGCATTTATTATAAAACGTATCCCATTGCGTTTCCGCTATGATAATAATTATTTTGATATTCGGTATCAGGGTGTGCCGTATGGCGGTTATACCCATATTTTTGAAAAAATGCTGGCAGATGCGGATGTGATCTTAAACGAGGATTTCAATAAAGACAGGGATAAATACAGGAATATGGCGCAAAAGGTATTTTATACCGGCATGATCGATGCCTATTTTGATTACCGTCTGGGGAAATTGCAGTACCGCAGCCTTCGTTTTGAACATGAAGTTTTAGATACGGATAATCACCAGGGTGTGGCTGTCGTGAATTATACAGACGCGGAAACCCCTTATACGAGGGTGATCGAGCATAAGCATTTTGATTTTGGCACACAGGAAAAAACGGTGATCAGCCGTGAATATCCGTCCGAGTGGGACGGCAGCACGGAGGCCTATTATCCGATTAATGATGAAGAAAACCAGGCTTTGTACGAATCCTATGAAAAGCTGGCAAAAGAAGAAAAAGATACGGTGTTCTGCGGCCGCCTGGCCCAATACCGGTATTACGATATGGGACAGGCCATTGAAGCAGCGCTGCTGGCCGTAGAACAGGAATTTGGGGGTGCCAAATGAATATAGCGGTCATTATTGCAGGCGGGCGCGGTCAGAGGATGCAGCAGGAGGTGCCGAAGCAGTTTTTAAACGTTTATGATAAGCCTGTCATCGTCTATACGCTGGAAGCGTTTCAAAAGCATGCTGATATTAATGAGATCGGGGTGGTCTGTCTGGATGGCTGGGAACATATCCTGCAGGCGTACGCCAAGCAATATGGCATTTCAAAACTGACATGGATCGTCCCTTCAGGAGAAACCGGACAGATGTCGATCTATCAGGGGGTAAAAGAGGCAGAAAAACGTTATGCGGATGATGATATATTGCTGGTACATGACGCGGTCCGTCCGATGGTGTCACAGGACATTATCTCCGATTGTATCATACAATGCCGGAAACATGGTTCTGCGATTTCGGTCGGTGATGTCAATACGGTCATTTTGAAGCGAGAGGGACTGGATTCCCAGGTTTCATCGGAGGTTGTCATTCGTGAACAGCTTGGCCAGACACAGACACCACAGGCGCTGCCATTAAAAACTTTTGTATGGGCGCATGAAGAAGCCATTCGAAGAGGGATCAGCAACTCGGTTGCGACCTGTACACTTTTGATCGAGTTAGGAAAGAAGGTACACTTTTCACTGGGAGAAGAGACAAATATTAAATTAACAACTCAGGGTGATATGCGTCTGTTTAAAGCACTGTTAACCCTGACAGAAAAGGAGCAATAAAGATGCCTAAAGTAAGTATCATCGTACCGGTATATAATACGGAAAAATATGTAACGGAGTGTATCGACAGCATTGTGAACCAGAGCCTGAAAGACATAGAAATCATCTGTATTGATGACGGATCTACCGATGCCTCAGCTGCTATTTTAGATGAATATGCGAACAAAGATTCCAGGATACGGGTGATCCATAAAGAAAACTCAGGGTATGGAAGTTCTATGAACCGGGCACTTGATGAGGTTACCGGTGAGTATTTTGGACTTGTCGATTCAGATGATTGTATCGCCTGCGATATGTATCGATATTTGTATGAAAAAGCGGTCACGCATGAACTGGATTTTGTAAGAAGTGATCACTATCGATGGTTTCCAGAACGAGAGGCTAAAAAACTGAACTATTTTTACGCGACTTCCGGGTTATACAATACCGTAAAGTGTCCGTTAGAAAGTGATGACCTGTTCGTTCGCATCGTAACCTGCACAGGATTATATAAAACTTCATTTATACGGGAAAATAGCATACGTTATCATGAGACACCCGGTGCCGCCTTTCAGGATCAGGGGTTTTGGCTGCAGACAACAGCGCTGGCCAAACGGGTCATGTTTGTCGACCGCGGATTCTATTATTATCGGTTTGATAATGAAGCATCTTCCATTCATTCGCCAAAGGCGATCGTGACAATGGATCGTGAGTATGAATTTTTCAGGGATTACCCTTCTACTCATCCAGAGCTGTCCGACCAGTATTTTGCCTTTTACTGGCGGGCACGGTTTGCTATGACACTATTTTCATGCCAGCAGATGGAAGAAGAAATCACGCCGGAACTTGTACAGCCATTTTATGAAAGTTTTCGCCAGGCCGTACAGAATAAAGAAATTGATACATCGCTTTTTTTGGAAAAACAGCTTGATATGTTAGCGTGTCTGCTGAAAGGACCGGAATATTTCTGTTCACAACAGATTGGAAACATAAAATGGAATCAGATGATCGGAACGTGCAGAAAAGAACCAGGTGTTTTGCGCAAGACCTTGTTCCATATCCGGGCTTTTGGTTTTAAGAGTCTGATTCAAAAATTTTGTGGAAATGCCTGATGCTTGAAATTTGGGAAAGTGAGGAAAGGGATTTGAAAGAGCTGCTGAAGAAAATATTACGAAAGACACCGGCGTATTGGGAGCAGATCAGTACGAGGAATATGTTGAACACCCGGATTGCCAATTTGGAGAAAAAACAGGAGATGATGTTTTGGTGGTCCATGAACCAGCCAGGGGAAAGTATGAGGGAAACCAAACTCCGTGTATACCTTAACATGCCAAAAGCAGAGGGAAAGATCCGGCAGCACCAGTTAGACTACCTTGGGATCTTAGAAAAAACGGCTGCTATTTTTGAGGCAAACGGACTGACCTATTGGCCGATGGGCGGAACGATGATCGGTGCGGTGCGTCATAACGGTTTTATTCCGTGGGATGATGACCTGGATATCAGTATGATGTCGGAAGATAAAGAAAAATTGTTTGACATTTTTAATAGCCTCGATGAGTTTATTATCGAAGAAGTTTACTGGTCGGACAATCTTCTGTTACGGTGTCCGCGCATACGTTATGCCGATGAAAGTAAAAACGGGTGTATTGATATATTCCTCTGGGAGAGGGCAGACGACGAAGCAAATGGTGACCCGGTGCTTTGGGAAAAACGCCAAAAATACGCGAGGATGAAAGAAGCGGCATTTAAGGAACTGAAACCATCCCTGAAGCAGTCACTTTTTAAAGGCGAGGCTATTCGGGACCCGCAAGATAAAAAGAAAGTGGAACAGCTCTTTGAGGAGATTTACGCAAAGCAGCGCCAGGAAATTCAGAAAAGCGGAAATACCATATATGGTCAGATCGATATGTGGTTTGAGGCGGGGCGCTGGAAAGGTGTTTACCGTCTGGAAGATATGCTTCCCATGAAAAAAGTAAAATTTGAGACGATGGAACTGCCTGTTCCAAAAAATTATGACGAATTTTTGACGATGCAGTATGGAGACTGGCTCTCCCTTCCGGGAATGGTCTCTCCAAAACATACTCAATTTTAGTGAGGTCTAATATGTTTGATCATAAAAAGTGGGAAAAAACTGCCATGCGCTTTCTGCCGCAGATCATCGGAAAAGAAGGACTTATCAACCAGAGGATCCTGGTGACGGGTGCTTCCGGTTTGATCGGTTCGTCGGTGATCGATCTGCTGGTCTATTTGAATGAACATGAGAACTTCGGGATCGAGATTTACGCAGCGGTACGAAATGTGCATGCGGCCAAAAAACGGTTTCGTTCTTGTTTCGGAAAACCGTATTTTCATCTTGTTTCCTATGATGCGGAACAGGCGGTCGCGTTTCCCTTTGACGTTGATTTTATCATCCAGGCAGCGAGTGCGGCGGATCCTGCCGCGATCAGCAGCCGTCCCGCAGAGGCGTTGATGAGTAATGTGTATGGATTGCATCAGATGTTAGAATACGGAAAGAGGATCCATGTAAAGCGGGTACTATTTCTATCCTCCAGCGAGGTATATGGAACAAATGCAACCGGAAAACCTTTTCGCGAAAGTGATTATGGGGCGATCGATCTCTTAAATCCGCGTGCCTCTTACCCGATGGGCAAACGCGCGGCCGAGACGCTTTGTGCCAGTTACGCGAAAGAGTATGGGATGGATGTGGTCATCGTTCGTCCCGGGCATATTTACGGGCCATGTATTACCCCCCATGATTCACGGGCCTCGGCAGAATTTACGAGACGGGCATCAATGGGGGATACGATCGTTTTGAAAAGTGACGGGAAACAGTTGCGTTCGTATTGTTATGTTTATGATTGTGCCACGGCGATCCTGACTGTGTTATTGAATGGATGCAATGCGACGGCCTATAATATTTCGAATAAAGATTCCATTCTATCCATTCGTGATCTGGCTGATCTGTTTGCCAAATACGGGAACAGCCAGTTATCCTTTGAAGTTCCATCTGAAGTGGAAAAGGCTGGCTATAATCTAATGCCGATTTCGGCTTTGGACGCGTCCCGGCTAGAAGAATTGGGCTGGAACGCGGTGGCCAGCGCAGAAGAAGGCGTAAAAATGACACTGGATTTCTATAAAAATGCGTTGGAGGATAAAACATGATGAAACGAATCAAAGACCTTGATCTGGCTAAATTTAGTCCGAAGAACCGTACACAGTTATTTGTTCTATATACGATACTTTTTGCGGTTGCTGCCATCGGTGTATTTCTTCCTTTTCTTTTGACGAACACCTCTCTCGTTCATGATCAGGATGGCTTTCGTCAGCATTACGAAAATCTGGCACATCTCAGGCATGTGGCACGGCAGTTTCTGTCCGAAGGCCACTACGCGTTTTGGTCGTGGAATATCGGACTTGGCGCTGACTCTATTGGCTCAATGGTATCCATGGGATATCCCTGTTTTGATATCTTCAGTTATATCGTTGTCCTATTTCCTGAAAACGGTATTTCCGCCGCCTATGCGCTGGAAATATTTCTTCAGCTCTATACCGCGGGCGCGGGATTTTTGTATTTTGGGAAAATAACCAACATGAGTTTTAAACATTCGCTTTGGGGTGCTCTGGCATTTTCCCTCTGCTCGTGGGCGGTTGCCTCCATTGTGCAAGGATTCTTTTTGACGGCTATGGTGATCTTTGTCTTTATCATGGCAGGGGTGGAAAAGGTGCTTCGGCACCAGTCACCGCTTGTATTGATTTTATCGGTTGTTTTTTCCTTGATCACGTCACTGTATTTTTCCTATATGACAGCGATCATGGTATTTTTATATCTGCTCGTTCATTTTATCATACGGGAAAAGAAAACGCTGCAAAATTATATAACATTTTGGGGACGGATCATTGTTTATGTGCTGATTGCCGCCTGCCTTTGCGCTATTATATGGATCCCCGGCGCCTATGCGCTGATACAAACGGTGAAAGAAGGCGGAATGGGAGTTCCTTTGCTTCACCCAGCTTATGTTTATGCTAACTACTTTAGCTTTTTGATCGGCGGTCAGCAGTTGTTCTACCACTATGCTACCATCTGTATTGCTCCGCTGTTTTTACTTGCGCTTCCTTCTGTGATACATCGTATCCGCACGTGGACGGCCACACCAGCTATGATTACCTTTATCGTCTGCCTCGTATTTTTATTCTTTCCCTTTTTCTGTTCGATGATGAATGGGTTTGGGTATCCGATGGGGCGCTGGTGTTACGCGCCTACGTTTTTTTACCTTTGGAGCTGTATACAGTGTCTTTCGGAACGCAGCTTCGATGTGAAGAAATACAAAAGAAGCATTGCCGTTATGCTCGCGGTGTTTGGTATCATGCTCATGCTTGTCGGAAGGGTTGTACTCATGATCAACAACGAAATAACGACGATTACAGGAGCTTTGAATTTGGGATTTGCCTTTGTGTTTTACATGCTTTTGTCTGGCAGACAAAAGAGGCGCTGTGTACAATCCGTATTAGTAACCGTGACACTGATCTTAAGTATCGTCATTACAAATGGTATTTCATTTATCCCAGGGATTTCGACGTCGCTTGCTTCTTATTCGAAACAAGGGGAAATATATGAGAAATTGTCTCATTCGACTCAGCGCGCAGGGACGGAGATCAAGGATGATGCCTTTTACCGCGTGGACCAGATTGATTATATTTCGCCAAACGACGTAAAAGATGATCTGCACACGAATGTTTCCTATCGTCCGACCCAGGTACCTCCGAATGAGACACTTATTTTTAACACCCGCTCCATTTATACGTACCTCTCGTCTATTTCAAGCACCATTTTTGATTTTCATCAGGCTCTTGGAAATAGCGCGTCTTTGTATAAGCGTATGTGTACGTATGGAAACGATAACCGAACACGTTTGGATTTTCTGATGGGTGTCAAATACTTCCTCGGCAACAATCCGAAAAACAGTCCAGAGACTGGTGCGAATGAATATGCCTCTTATGGCTTTTTTCCAAAACAAAAATCCACACAGGGCGTAGACATACTTGAGAACAAATATTCCCTGGGTCTGGGATGTTTGTTTGATTCCTATATCACCGAATCAGAGTGGATGAAACTTGATTATCCAGACCGTGAACAAGCGCTCATGGAGTGTGTCGTGGTGAAGGATGGAACAACCACCGGTTTAGAACACCGCGATCCGAAAACCATCTCTTCTGGATCTGAAAAGGCTTCCTTCCAGATAACCGATAGCAGGGTGCAGTTTGAAGGTGGTTCGGATGATGCCGCGCTGTCACAACCGGGCAATTTTCATGTGGCACAGACATCAGGGGGATTTACGATCCACTTAAACAAGGAATATAGAGATTGTGAACTGTACTTTATCGCGCGCGGTCTCAAACGCGATGTGGCAAGTACAAATACAATGAAGTATTCTGCCGGCGGTGCTGCAAACCGGCTGGACCGGATCCGCGCCTGGCTGAAAACAGGAAAAGATTACGATGACCGTGGTAAGTTTGCTTTGAATGTCTCTTTAGGCGGCATTGTAAAGAGGGCGATGAACGCATCCGGCGATCCGCAGGGGTTTTCGGATGTCGATGATTATATGATAAATTTGGGACAGTGCAGGGAGAATGTAACAGATATTAAAGTGTCCATTGATACGATCGGTAAATATCATTATGACTCCATCGAGGTTTTAGCTGTGCCGCTTTCCACTTATGAGAATTGTGTAGATTCCTGTATCATGAATCAATATGATATCACGTCCTTTTCTGATAACTATGTGAAAGGTACGGTGGATGTGACCGGCGGTCACTCGATGCTCTACCTCTCTATTCCATTTCATGATGGGTGGCAGGCTTTTGTGGACGGTGCCGAAATCGACATTTACAAGATTGATGCCGCATTTACTGGTATTCCGGTCACGGGTGCGGGATCGCATACGGTGGAACTACGTTACCGTCCGGTCGGGTTTACGTTTGGTATCGCCGCATTTATCGTCGGTTTGATCGGATGTATCTTTGTTTCTCTGCGTTATAGACGAGGAAAAGAAAGGTAGTCAGGATGCCGGTTTCAGCGGTGTCAGTATTCATTTGATATGCGCACTTCACAATTCTTGCCGAAAAAAGCGATGCCATAGCAAACGACAGATTCATAACCGTCATCTATAAGTTCCCTGTCATATTTTTTTTCGTTAATCTGGGCCAGTGCTTCTTCCGCCCGGCCAGTAAGTTCCCGGTACGTTTTTGCCACTTTAAATTCTACGACATACGCTGTTTTTCGCCGGGAGCTTGGCCGGATGAACAGGTCCGTCCGTCCGGTTCCCCCTTCTCGGTTCGATTTGACAACATAGCCGTCAATTCCGTACAGGATTCCGGCAAGGAAGCCGTGATAAAAACTTTCGTACGCGTCGTAAAAACTGATGGTCTGTATCAGCATATCCTCGATCTCGTTTCGAACCGTTTCCGCATCCTGACTTAAAAAGGAGTGGAACAGTGTCGTCTGATCTCTCTTTTTTATTTGTTCATCAAACCAACTAAGAATCTTAGTTTCAAAAATATAACGAACCTCTGCATTTGGAATCTTTAGTGTGATATACCACTGTCTGCCCACCATCCGTTCCCCAACTTTTCGAAAATATCCGGTAAAAAACATAAAATTCCAAAGGTTATCCATACTGGCATACACCTCATCGTAGGTGATGTCTTCATGCACTGGTTTCTCAATCGTACCGCCTGCAATCAGTGACTCGATTTCATCCTTCACGTCCCGGTCCGCCCGGTCGATCAGGCTGCGGACAATACTGTTGGAACTCGTATTGGCCCAG
>CAJTTQ010000086.1:0-798 GCA_910579145.1 uncultured Eubacterium sp. | reverse complement strand
CATCGACAAACTGGATCAGGCTCCAGGGATTGTATACATTGGTATTGCCAAACAGGTAGCCGTTATACCATTTCCGAATAGTTTCCAGTTTTTGGGGGAATCCGTAATCCTCACAGAGTTGGACGACTTCTTCCCCGGTAAAACCAAAACATTCATCATATTTTTCATTCAGGATAGAAATAATCTTCAAATTATTCATTCCGGTAAAAATGGACTCTTTTGAAATGCGCAGGCATCCGGTTAGGACGGAAAACTCTAAATGCGGATTTGTCTTGAGTGCGGACTCGAACAGAGAGCGTATAAAATCTACCATTTCATCATAATAGCCATTTAGGTATCCACTCTCTAGCGGCACATCATACTCATCAATCAGGATGATTACTTTTTTCCCGTAGTAAGTGTGCAGACATTCCGACAAGAACCGAAGCGAGTCGCATACACGATCGATGTCTGCTTCCTCCCTCATCAGTGACAGATACCGCTCCTTTTTCTCATCCAGCCTGACATCTGACAAAATGAAACGGTGGCGGTCAAACTCCCCCGCGATTTCTCTTGCCAACAGCGTATAAGCGCTTCGAAACGTCCTTCTTTTCGCTGATTTTAAGGTCAGTGTAATAACCGGATACATTCCCAAATGCTGCAGATACGTTTCCCCGCAACTGGCAATTTTTAACCCTTCAAATAAATGGGAAAAATCTGTCTTTTTCCCATCCATATCTCTCCCATCCTCAAAAAAATACCGAAGCATACTTATGTTTAATGATTTTCCAAATCTGCGCGGGCGGGTAAAAAGGTTTA
>CAJTTQ010000085.1 GCA_910579145.1 uncultured Eubacterium sp. | reverse complement strand
TTTTCATATTCATCGTCCTTTCTTTCCGTATGCTTATTGTGGCATATTCGGAATTTTATATTCATATTTTAAGGGAAAATTGGAAAAATGTAAAGGGTTTTATACAAATCTAATAAGGAACAATTTCAAAAACAATTAAATTTTGTCTAAAAATATATTGTAAAATCAGTTTAAAAGGTGTAAGATGGTTAGTGTAAAAAATATTATCTATTTATTATGTTATGGAGGACTAACTATTATGGCAGTAAACAAAAAAACAAGTGATGCGGTTACAACTAAAAACAATACACCTGCGGCAGAGACAAAAAAGGTTGAAACAGCGGCTTCTGTAAGTGGAGAAGTAAAAGCAGAAGTGAAACCGGTGGAGAAAGCAGAGGAGCCGAAGAAAGCTCCGGCAGCGAAGAAAAAAACGACGAGAGCAAAAAAAGGCGCGAAACGAGGCCCGAAAGCGGCATCGGAAAGAACGGTAGAATTGTTTGTACAGTTTGAAGGAAAAGAGATTGCTTATTCAGATTTGGTAAACCGCATCAAGGAATGGTGGAAAGGACAGGGGAAGAGAGAGACATCCCTGAAGTCCGTCAACATTTATGTGAAGCCAGAAGAGTCCATGGCGTATTGTGTGATCAACGATAAGATCAATTATGACATTAGTTTGTAATAGCAGTTCTTGTATTTGGTTTAATGCTAATTATATGGACGTAAAAGACTGTCGTTATGCGGCGGTCTTTTTATCCGAATCGGTAAGTGCGGCGGCGTCCGTTTGCTGGTGTATCGTGTGTCGGCGCTTTGAAATGGAGGATTGTTATGTATCTTGCGAAATCGAGTAAGGCAGAAGAATTTATCAATGATGCGGAGATTCAGGAATCTTTGGCGTTCGCGAAGGAAAATAAGAACAACCGGGAGATGATCCGCTCGATTCTGGAAAAGGCGGGGGAGATGAAAGGGATCACGCACCGGGAGGCAGCTGTCCTTTTGGAGTGTGAACTGGAAGAGGAAAATGAACAGATCCGAAAGCTGGCGAAGGAGATCAAGCAGCGTTTTTATGGAAACAGAATTGTGATGTTCGCGCCGCTGTACCTTTCGAATTACTGCGTCAATGGATGTACGTATTGTCCCTATCATCATTGCAACGAACACATCCGCCGGAAAAAGCTGACGCAGGAGGAGATCCGAAAAGAGGTGGTCGCCCTTCAGGATATGGGGCATAAACGGCTGGCGATCGAGGCGGGCGAAGATCCGGTCAATAATCCGATTGAATATATTTTGGAAAGCATTGAAACCATCTACGGCATCAAGCATAAGAATGGCGCCATCCGCCGTGTAAATGTCAACATCGCGGCAACGACGGTGGAAAATTACCGCAGGCTGCACGAGGCCGGTATCGGGACATACATCCTGTTTCAGGAGACATACCATAAAAAAAGTTATGAGGAGCTTCACCCGACAGGTCCGAAACACGATTACGCGTACCACACGGAGGCGATGGACCGCGCGATGGACGGCGGTATTGATGATGTCGGTCTCGGCGTGCTGTTCGGTCTGAACATGTACCGCTATGAACTGGTCGGTATTATCATGCACGCGGAGCATCTCGAGGCGAAATACGGCGTGGGCCCGCATACGATCAGCGTGCCGCGTATCTGTCCGGCCGATGATATTGATCCGGGTCAGTTCTCGAACGCGGTCTCGGATGAGATTTTTGAGAAAATCGTTTCCGTCATTCGGATTGCCGTCCCTTACACGGGAATGATCGTTTCGACAAGAGAATCGAAAGAGACGCGAAAGAAAGTGCTCGACCTGGGTATTTCGCAGATCAGCGGCGGTTCCCGCACGAGCGTGGGAGGCTATGTGGAAGAAGAGAGCGAGGAAGAGAATTCTTCGCAGTTTGATGTCAGCGACCGGCGCACGCTTGATGAGGTGGTGAACTGGCTGTTGGATATGGGGTATATTCCTAGTTTTTGTACCGCCTGCTACCGGGAGGGGAGGACCGGTGACCGATTTATGAAACTTTTGAAATCCGGTCAGATTGTCAATTGCTGCCAGCCGAATGCGCTCATGACTCTGAAGGAATATTTGGAAGATTACGCGTCTGAAGATACGAAGAAAAAAGGTGAGGAACTGATCAGGAAGGAGCTGGATGTCATTACGAATCCGGTCGTGCGCGAGAAGGCGGCGGAGTATATCGAAAATATCCATGAGGGAAAACGTGATTTCAGGTTTTAGGAAAGCCATCAGGAAGAAATAAACAAGGTTTTTTCAGTTTGAATTCATGGACAAATGGCGGAAAACCGCATATGATTATAATAGTTCATCTGCCATGTGTAGAAGAAGTTTTTAAAGACGTCTTGCGTATCAAGGCGTCTTTTATCAATTAGTCACATCTACACCCTTGACAAAGTGGTTTATAGATGATAAACTAAAGAAAAACAAGGTTTATAAACCATAAACCTTCAGGAAGGAGGCAGTTTATGCGGGACAATATGTTATCAGAAAGTGAGATGGCATTTGCGAAGATCGTCTGGGACAATGAGCCGGTTCGATCTGGTGAGCTGGTGAAGCTTTGCAGCGAAAAACTGGGTTGGAAAAAACCCACGACATATACCGTTTTAAGAAACCTTTGTGCGGCGGGGATCTTTAAAAATGAAGACGCCGTCGTGTCAGCGGTCATGAGTCTGGAAGAGTATTTGGCACAGGAGAGTAACCAGATCGTAAATGACCGGTTTGACGGCTCGATCTATAAGTTTGTAACAGCATTTGCAGATAAGACCAAGCTGAGCCGGTCGCAGATTGAAGAACTAAAAAAGTTCATTGAGGAGTGTGAGTAAATGGCAGAGATATTATGGCAGGATCCAGTTTTAAGTGATTTGTGGGAGTTATGTATATCGGTGTCCATCGTGATCGGACTGCTGCTTTTGGTCCGCCCTGTGATGAAGCGCATGCCGAGGATCGGGATGTACATATTGTGGGTGATGGTCGTACTCCGGATCGCGTGCCCATTTCCGCTTAGCGGAATGTATCAATTCATGCCGGTAAGTGTGGGACAGGCGATCGCGGATGTAAAACAGTCCAAGGAGCAGAAGCATATTTCGCAAACGTCCGCGCAGAAAAGCGCGTATGGCGGTGCGAAAAATGGATACCGGTTAAACTCAGGGATTGCATCGGAGGTAACCTCCAAAGATTCATTGGAGGCGCATGAAAGCAGCGGGAAACCGCAGAAAAGGGAGCGGGAGAAAGAAACGTCTGCGGCGCTTTTATCCTATATCGCTGTCAAATGGATTATTTTGTCCGTTTGGCTGGCCGGGGTGTTTTGCTGTGTCATTTACCTGGGCCGTTCGCTTTTTCGTAACCGCAGGCATTTTAAGAGCGCGGTGCATTTATTTGACAATGTGTATGAGCATCACGATTCATGTAGTTCGTTTGTGGGCGGGATCATTCGCCCTCAGATTTTTGTGCCGGAAGGAACGGATGGAGAGGCGCTCAAGTGTATCCTTGTGCATGAGAGGATTCATATCAGGCGCTGGGATTATCGGATCAAGCCGTTTGCTTTTCTCATGTTTTCGGTGTTATGGTTTAATCCGCTTGTCTGGATCGCCTACCGGTTTCTGATCACGGATATGGAAATCTCGTGTGACGAGGCGGTGATCCGTAAAATGGGTTCTGGTTCGAAAAAGCAGTATTCTTATCTGCTTCTGACGATGGCGAGCGGAGAGAACCGGATGATCCGTTCCCATGCTGCTTTTGGTGCCAGTGTCGTCAAAGAGCGCATCTATCACGTCATGAAGTATAAAAAACCGACAAAGTTAATGACTGTGTTGCTAACAGCGGCAGTCATGCTGTGCAGTTGTGGGATCGCTTCCTCAGATCCTCCTGAGACAAAACGTGAACTGCCGCAGACACGATCGGAAGAGAATACGGATGCGGTTTACGTAGAGCAGACGATGCCTATGGATATCACTTGGAGCGCAGATGAGGGGGTCGAAAGTTATGGCGGTTTGATGGGCGTAGATCGGGACGGAACGTATGTGTCGATCCAGGAATTGCGCACTGTGCCGGAGGAAAAGCTGGTGTCCTTTGGCAAAGCTGTTTTTGAGTCTGGCGAATGGAAAAAAGCGGATATAACGTGGGACAAGCAGCTGAAAAAGCAGTTGGAAGGAAAAACAGCCTCCATTGAAGGAATGTATTATGATGCGGACAATATGCTGTACCTTTCTTTTGCCGAGTATTCCCTGCCGTACTCGGAATATGAAAAATATGAAGGTCGGGAGGAAGAATGGTATGAAGTCTGGTATGCTGTGGATCAGATGCTCTTTCGGATCAATGAGGAGACAGGCGATGTTGCGGAAATAGATGTTCCGGTAGCCAAAAAAGGTGATCATGCCCTTTACAATACGTATGGTTTTTTTGCGGACGGTAATTACTTTGTTCAAACGGAGGATAAGATCGTTCTATACAATGGTAAAACGGGAGAACATGCTGCCGATCTTCCTCAGACACAAGGGGTGATTTCCCAGGCCGGTGATGATTTTATCGTCAGCACTGTTATGAATCAGGAAACGAAAAGTTTTGATCTCTTAGTGCAGGATGAGTTCGGCGAATCGTCATATGTACTGCAGACCGGAGCGAAATTTGACACAGAAAAGGAAGAGTACGACGGCTGTGCGTTTGGAGTGAGCGGGAATACGATCCTTTTGGCAACTCAGGAAGGGATATTTGAGGCGGAGTATGGAGAGGATGAGTTTCACCGCGTCATCCATGCGCAAAAGGATAATTTATATTATCTTACGCCGGATAGTTATAAACCAGAAGCAGGCAGCGTTATGTGGAAAGGGAGTAATGATAGCTATATGTTATCACTTGAAGGGGAAGATCGCGGTGTGAATTGTTATTACAGCAAAGTTCCCTGATCATTACATATGCGGCTGTACCCGTTCCGGGAAGAACGGTACAGCCGCATAACACATTCAGATCAATCATTCAGTGTCAGATGTAAGGCAAATCCGCCATATTCTCCTTTGACATAGATGAATTTCAAAGCGCCTTTTTCGGTATAAAGCGCCGTATCCATATCAAATTCCACGCCCTGTGACCCAAGGTGATACACTGCGCGGTCAACGGAATTACATCCGATGGAAATGTGTCCCATCGTTCCATTTCCGGCCGATTTCATAACTTCGATCTCATCTCCGCAGAAGAAGGAAATATCGGTTTCCCTGCTCTCGAAACCAAACACATCCGATAAAGATTCTGCTATGCTGGCGGCCTCGTTTTCGTCGGCGGAATTGATGCCGATATGTTTCAGATGGAATCCCAGCATATTGCGAACAGCTTCCCTCGTAAGTTCCGTGATCTCATCAAATTTTTCGGCATCAATGAGCGCGCTGTTCACCATCCAGCTTCCGCCGCAGGCGATGATTCGGTCATAGGCGAGGTATTCATTCAGGTTTTTGGCATTGATGCCTCCGGTCGGCATAAATTTCATATTTACGTATGGCGCCGCCATTGATTTGATCAGTTTCAATCCACCGATCGCTTCCGCCGGGAATATTTTCACAACGTCCAGACCGAGGGAGATCGCCTGTTCAATGTCGCTCGGATTGGCGCATCCCGGCGTTACAGGAATATCGTTGTCCACACAGTATTTGACGACTTCTGGATTCAGTCCCGGACTGACAATAAATTTAGCGCCAGCGTTTACGGCGCGTTTCGCCTGCTCGGTCGTGAGGACGGTACCGGCGCCGACAAGCATTTGAGGAAATTTATCTGTCATGAGGCGGATGGTCTCCTCCGCACAGGCGGTGCGGAATGTGATTTCCGCGCACGGAAGCCCGCCTTCGCAAAGTGCCTTCGCAAGCGGCTCCGCGTCTTTGATGTGATTCAGTGCCACGACTGGCACGATGCCGATTTTTGAAAGTGTAACAAGAGTGTCGTTCATTTTTTTTCGTCTCCCTTTCTGCAAAAAGCAAGTATAGTATAATAGATGTAATTACATTATACTTGTTTTTCGCCATAAGTCAACCTTTTGACACCTGGGGCTTGTTTGTGATACAATAGTCGTGCGGGCAGGGCTATGCCCCGGTATGATAGTGTGGTAAACGAAATAGAGGTGTAAGTAAATGCTGCAGGATATTTATTATTCACGAAAGTCAAATAAAGCAGTTCAGGTGATATCACAGTGCAGGATACTTCCGGACGGAACGAAGGCCATCTGTTTTCAGGAATTATCGGGGGATTATGAAGTGTTCGTCATGGCGGCAGAACATTTCGCAAGGATTTTTTACAAGCGGGGGCAGTATGAACATTTCGACGAGGATGATCAGAAAAAAATCAATCAAAGTGGCCTCCATCAAAAAAGGATCTGCCAAAACGAAAATACACAGTCCGAAGAAGAAGTTCCGGGTATCATCCGCTTTTTAGACGCGGAGACATACAAGGAAAAGATTAAAATTTTGGAAGAGATGAAGGATGAACTGGATGACCGTACGCTGAACAATATGGCAGTCAGTCTGGACCTGTCGATTGAAGACGGGGTAGACGGGTATTCCTTACTCATGTCGGAGCTGAGGATACGAAGCCGGTTTGAGGGAAAGCGCGGGGAACGTTTATGAATTACCGGATAAAGGTGCAGTATGACGGAACGAGGTATCAGGGCTGGCAGCGCCAGTCAGGCAGTCCTGCGACGATACAGGGAAAATTGGAAGACGTGTTGTCCAGGCAGGCCGGACGGCCGGTCCGGATCGACGGCGCCGGGCGGACTGACGCGGGAGTCCATGCGGTCGAACAGATTGCCAACGTGCATCTGGATGAGGCGTTTGCGCTCTCCCCGGAAGAACTCCGGGCGGTGATGAATGAATATCTGCCGGAAGACATCCGTATCCTGCAGGTGGAAAAGGCGGGGGAGCGTTTCCACAGCCGCCTTCACGCGACGGGGAAACAATACCGCTACCATCTGATGAAGTGGGACAGCGATCATGTATTCCGGCGCAAGTATTCATGGAAAATGACGGAAGCGCTCGATATACCGAGTATGCAAAAAGCAGCCGGGCATCTGTTGGGAGAACACGATTTTAAAAGTTTCTGTACGAAGGCGTCGAAGAAAAAGTCGACCGTACGCCGGCTGACCCGGATCCAGATCGAAGAGACAGAGCACGAGGTCGTGCTGACATTTGAGGGAAGCGGGTTTTTGTACAATATGGTACGGATCCTGACCGGTACGCTCGTCGAAGTGGGGACAGGGAGCCGGAGTCCAGATGAGATGTCTGGGATACTGGAGCAAAGAGAGCGGAAGTACGCAGGGGAAACTGCCCCGGCAAAAGGTCTGTTTTTAGTAAAAGTGTTTTATGACTAAGCTATAACAAAGCTATAACCAAGTTAAAACTAAGGAGAAATACATATGCGTGAAATGGAATTTAAAATGGAACGGGAGGGACTGGTGGAGCCGGGGCAGACCGTCCACGTAACCGAGGGATTACTGCCGAGTGCCTGCTACTATACGATCGTACCCGCTGTGGCGATGTCGGGAAATTTTCCGTTTCATGACAGGTTACAGTCTACCGAAGGCGTCGTGAAGGATATCGTTGAAAATGAAAAAGGTTTTTATGTGGTCGTGGAATTTGATGAATAATGAGGTTACAGGATGCAAAAAATAAGTAACTGGATCTTTTAGGAGGGAAAATGATATGGAACGAAAAAATGCGTGGAAAGGCTACACGAAAAAGGAAGTAAAAGAGTTAAACAAGCTGAACAAGGAGTACCGGACATTCCTCGATGAGGGAAAGACCGAGCGCGAATGCGTAAAGCAGGCAGTTTTGATGGCAGAGGGCGCCGGCTATAAAAATCTGGCCGATATCGTGGCGTCCGGTAAAACGTTAAAAGCCGGCGACAAGGTGTACGCGGTCGGGATGAAAAAAATGATCGCCCTGTTCCAGATCGGGAAGAAGCCGCTAGAAGACGGCATGGCGATCCTCGGTGCGCATATTGATTCCCCGCGTCTCGACATCAAACAAAACCCCCTGTACGAGGAAGGAGGATTTGCCTACCTCGACACGCACTATTACGGCGGCATTAAAAAATACCAGTGGGTGACGCTTCCGCTAGCGATCCACGGTGTCGTCGTGAAAAAAGATGGTACGGTTATCGATGTCAACATCGGAGAGGAAGAAAACGATCCCGTATTCTGCGTGACAGACCTGCTCATCCACCTGGCCGGGGAGAGGATGGAAAAAAAGGCAAATAAAGTCATTGAAGGGGAAGAACTCGACATTTTATTTGGAAGCATGCCGCTGAAGGATGAAGAAAAAGATTCGGTCAAGCGCAGCGTGCTGCAGATCTTAAAAGAGAAATATGAGATGGAAGAGGAAGATTTCCTGTCGGCGGAACTGGAAGTTGTCCCTGCCGGAAAGGCGAGGGAGGCCGGAATCGATGCCAGCATGATCATGGGATATGGCCAGGATGACCGCGTGTGCGCGTTTACGTCCCTGAAGGCAATGTTAGAGGTGGAGAACACCGAACATACGACATGCTGCCTTCTCGTAGATAAAGAAGAAGTCGGCAGCGTGGGCGCTACCGGCATGCAGTCCAAGACATTTGAGAATAACGTGGCGGAAATACTGAATGCGATGGGAGTGTACAGTGAGCTGGCGCTCCGCCGTTGCCTGTCAAACTCTAAAATGCTCTCTTCCGATGTGAGCGCCGCTTTTGATCCGACGTTTAAGGCCGCCTATGAGCCGAACAATGCGGCATATTTTGGAAAAGGAATGGTGTTTAATAAATTCACCGGTGCGCGCGGAAAATCAGGAAGTAACGATGCCAACGCGGAGTACATTTCCGGTATCCGAAAAATTCTCGATGACCGCAAGGTCGCATACCAGACGGCAGAACTCGGAAAAGTAGACATCGGCGGCGGCGGAACGATCGCCTATATACTGGCCCTCTATGGCATGGAGGTCATTGACTGCGGCGTTCCCGTGCTGAATATGCACGCGCCGTGGGAGATCGTCAGCAAAGCCGATGTCTACGAAACGATGAAAGGCTATGTCGTATTTTTGGAAGATATCTTTGGAACGATCTAATATTTCATGCCGTCCAGGATATGACAGAAATCAAAGGTGGCAAAATAATCCTTCGGCGTCTCGCCGCGGCGGATCATCTGAACGCTTCCGTCCTCTTTTAAGAGTAACTCCGGGGATTTCAGCTTGCCATTGTAATTATATCCCATCGCGTAGCCGTGTGCTCCGGTGTCGTGGATGACGAGATAGTCGCCGACATCAATTTTCGGGAGCATGCGGTCTACGGCGAATTTATCATTATTCTCACAGAGGGAGCCGGTGACATCATATTTGTGGTCGCACGGCTCATTTTCTTTTCCGAGTACGGTGATGTGATGGTAAGAGCCGTACATCGCCGGACGCATCAGGTCACAGGCGCAGGTGTTCAGCCCGGCATATTCCTTGTAGATGTGTTTCTGGTGGATGCACTTTGTCACAAGCTGTCCGTAAGGGCCGAGCATGAAGCGCCCCAGTTCGGTAAAGATCGCGACATCACCAAGGCCGGCGGGAACGAGGATCTCTTCAAATTTCTGACGGACGCCCTCCCCGATCACCTGGATATCATTCGGCGCCTTATCCGGCGTGTAGGGAATGCCGATGCCGCCGGAGAGGTTGATGAAGCGGATGTCTGCCCCGGTCTTTTCCTTTAGTTCCACAGCGAGGTCGAACAGGATGCCGGCAAGCGTCGGATAATATTCATTCGAGACGGTATTGCTGGCGATAAAGGCGTGAAGGCCGAATTTTTTTGCGCCGAGATCCATCAGCTTCTTATAGCCGTCGATCAGCTGCTCTTTCGTAAAACCGTACTTCGCGTCGCCGGGGTTGTCCATGATGTCCGTTCCCAGCTCGAACACGCCGCCCGGGTTATAGCGGCAGCAGATCGTTTCTGGAATGCCAACGCCATCGGCGAGAAAATCGATGTGCGTCGCGTCGTCCAGATTGATATAGGCCCCGAGCTCGTCCGCTTTTTGATATTCCTCCAAAGGCGTGACGTTCGAGGAAAACATGATGTCCTCATCGCGGAAGCCGAGAGCCTCGGAAAGCATGAGCTCGGTCAGCGACGAGCAGTCCACGCCGCAGCCTTCTTCTTGTAAGATCTTTAAAATAAACGGGTTTGGCGTCGCTTTCACCGCAAAGTATTCCCGGTACCCTTTGTTCCAGGAAAACGCCTGTTTTAGTGCGCGGGCATTTTCCCGGATCGCCTTTTCGTCGTAAATGTGAAAAGGGGTGGGATATGTTTTTTCTATTTCTTTCACCTGTTCCAAGGTGACGATCGTGTGTTTCATGTTGGTTCCTCCTCGTAAAATATCGTATCATACAAACAACGTTATAGTATAATCGTAACGAACGGTTTTGTCAATTGGCGTGCCGATTATGGTTCGGTTTTGGGTATTTTGTTGACTTTGTTACATCGGTAAGCTGTATGGTATCCCATGAGAGGGAATCAACCTGCCTGATTTTTTGGCCCAAATATTCTGAATGGCAATACATCCCCATTACTGCCATGCCAGCAAGATTTTCTGAGGCATATTCCGAGAATTTTCCTTCAATTAAATTAGAACAGCCCTTTTTTATGCAGCACATACCGAACGTTTCAGGAAATAAAACGTCTAACGCATTTTCACTGAACTGAAAAAAGTGCCAGGGGCGTTCGTGGCTCCCGTAGGAGTAATGTGTTTCAAGAAAGACATATCCGTTTGTTTTTAGGAGTTTGATAATTTCTATGGATGCCTTCCAAGGCATAGCTAAATGTTCGAAAACAGCACTGGAAAATATTAAATCAAATTGTTTGTCAAAGTATCTGCTTAATTCATGTGCGTCTCCGACGACATCTACGTTTTCACCAGGATAATAATCGAAACCAGTATAAGAAGCGCGGTTAAAACATTTGCGTAGTGGATTCCCCGTAACATTTCTTGAACCAATTTCCAATATTTCCATCCCTTCTTTGTTAAACATGTTCTGTAAATATGAAATCCAGTTCGGGTGGCAGATCTCTAAGTCTATTGGTACATCTTCTGAACTATAAAGATCT
>CAJTTQ010000084.1:757-11174 GCA_910579145.1 uncultured Eubacterium sp. | reverse complement strand
AGATTAGAGATTTAATGTCTTATGGTCTTACCAATGCGGAGAAGTATATGGTGCTTGCCTTTGAGTGTGGACTTGCCATGTAAAAAGGCAGGTATCACGATACCCGCCCCAAATCCAGTATTCATCAGATAATTAGAGCCATTTTAGAGCCAACAGGCATAAAGCAATCCCGGAAACGCCCATTTTATCAGCATTTCCGGGATTTTATCCGTTACTCGAACTCAATCGTCCCCGGCGGCTTACTAGTCAGATCATACACCACCCGATTAACACCCTTGACCTCATTGATCACCCGGTTCATCACCCTCTGCAGCACCTCAAACGGAATCTCCGAGCACTCCGCCGTCATAAAATCCGTCGTATTTACCGCTCTCAATGCCACCGCATAATCATACGTCCGCTCATCCCCCATCACGCCGACCGACCTCATATTCGTAAGTGCCGCGAAATACTGTCCCAGTCCCGTAATCCCCGCACGGGCAATCTCCTCTCTATAGATCGCATCAGCATCCTGCACGATACGGACTTTATCTGCGGTCACTTCTCCGACGATCCGAATTCCTAACCCCGGACCCGGAAACGGCTGCCGGCTTACCAAATACTCTGGAATACCGAGCTCTCTTCCCGCCTTCCGGACCTCGTCCTTAAAAAGAAGCCGCAGCGGTTCAATTATTTCCCTGAAATCCACACAGTCAGGAAGTCCGCCCACGTTGTGATGAGACTTAATCACGGCCGATTTTCCCAGACCGGATTCTATCACGTCTGGATAGATCGTTCCCTGAACGAGAAAATCCACAGCGCCGATCTTACGCGACTCCTCTTCAAACACGCGGATAAACTCTTCGCCGATGATCTTACGCTTCTGTTCCGGCTCCGTTACACCAGCTAATTTATCATAAAAACGCTGCTGGCAGTTCACGCGGATAAAATTTAGATCATACGGGCCATCCGGGCCAAAAACAGCCTCAACTTCATCGCCTTCATTCTTACGAAGAAGTCCGTGATCAACAAACACACAAGTCAACTGCTTCCCGATCGCTTTCGACATGAGAACGGCGGCCACAGACGAATCCACTCCACCGGACAGCGCGCACAAAACGTTACCTTTTCCCACTTTCTGTCGGATCGACGAGATCGTATCCTCCACAAAGGAAGACATCTTCCAATCGCCGCGGCAGCCGCACACATGGGTAACAAAATTGGACAACATCTTTAAGCCGTCCTGTGTGTGCATCACCTCCGGATGGAACTGGGTCGCATATAGATTCTTTTCCGGCAGTTCCATCGCCGCGACCGGACAAACCGGAGTCGTCGCACAGACCCGGAAACCGGCAGGCGCTTTTGAAATGTAATCGGTATGGCTCATCCAGCAGATCGTCTTCTCGCTCACGCCATCAAAAAGAAGGGAGGACTGGTCCACGGTAACCTCAGCCTTTCCATATTCACTCACGGGGGCGGACTCCACGCTTCCACCCAGCGTATAGGCCATCAATTGTGAACCATAACAGATACCAAAAATTGGAATACCCAGGTCAAAAATCCTCTTGTCATATCTCGGGGCTTCCTCACCATAAACGCTGTTAGGGCCACCGGTAAAAATGATCCCTTTGGGGTTCATCGCCTTTATTTCATCCAGCTTAAGCGTATAGGGGTGCACTTCACAGTACACGCTGCATTCCCTCACGCGCCTGGCGATCAATTGATTATACTGCCCGCCAAAATCCAGTACAATAACAAGTTCCTTATTCAAGGTAATTCCTCCTTCACTTATCCGTCTTTGACCGAACCAAAAACCGGTTCACATATCGTCACGTTTCATCACTTTTTGCAGTAAGTATAGCAACAAACACTACGTTTGTCAAGCAGGACGGCATGCCGCCTGCCGCCTGCCGCAAATACCCACGACGGACACCCGCAAAAAAAGAAGCCTCCCGCCTGCAAACCGGGAAGCTCCTTTTTTTCGTTGTAATGACTCGTTACATGGATCAGCTGAGGGTTTTCGCTTTCACTTTCGAATACGTTCCCCAGACCTTTTTGCCGTTTACCGTTGTGTAAGCGCGCACTTTATAATAATATTTCACCTTTCTTGCCGTTGTCTTTTTATAAGACACCGTCGCTCCAGAAGTAACCGTTTTGATCTTGGAAAATCCGCTCGTTTTCGATTTGGAGCGGTAAATGCGGTAACCGGATGCACCGGACACCTTATTCCACGATATCGTCACTTTCTTCTTCGAAGCTTTTGCGACCGAAAGCGCGCCTGGTGCAGCCGGAACAGCCTTTCCGGACACGACCGGGGAATATTCACCGAAGTAATAAACGCCGTCGATCAGGCGGTACGCACGGACTTTATAGTAATACGTCGTACCACATGCGATCCCCGAGTTTGTATAGGTAACTTTTGAATTCGATGTGATGGATTTGATTTTCGTAAATCCACTCGTTTTCGAAGTCGAGCGGTAAATCCGGTAGCCAGTCGCGCCATCGACACCTTCCCACGTAAGCTTCACTTTATTATAAGCTGTGCTCGCTACGGTAAGCGTAGGCACTTTGGCAAGCGTAACCGACTTATCCGCAAATTCCGACTTATCCGCATGAATGGTCACCGTAACGGTCTGCTTCGTGCCAGGAATCACATAGGTATACGTAAAGGAAGAAGGAATTTCCGTTGCCTTCGACCAAACGACCGCATTTACCGTATCTTTGTAAACACCGCCGTCCGAAATCGTTTCCGGTTTCGCGGCACCGGTCGGGAGAACGACGCCGCAGAACGAATCTTCGCCGACTTTCACGGTCTCAACTTTTAATTTCAGCACACTTTTCCGGTTTTCCAAAACTTTCAGGTTCTTCAAAGAAGAGACATTCAGGTTGACAAGCGCATTGCCGTCACTATACAGCTGCTCGAGCGCCAAAAGGCCGTCTAAGCTGAGAGTATTAAGGGCATTGTCACTGCAGTCAAGCGTTGTGAGATTGTAAAGGCCTGCTAAATTGAGAAGGCCGATGCGGTTATTGCTGCAATCCAGTTCCTTGATCGTCGTAAAGTTCGCCAGATTCAACAGCGCGAGACTGTTGTTGCTGCAGTTGAGCTGCTCCAAAACCGTTTCCTTCGCAAATGTGATCTCCACCAGATTATTATAAGAAACATCAAGTTTTTTCAGCTGTGTCATTGTAGACAGATCAAGCAGCTGAAGGTTGTTGTGCGAACAATCCAGTTCAGTAACGCCGGTAAAATACTCGATTCCTTTCAGGTTCACGATCCCGAGTCCCCTTACATCAAGAACACCTGTATACGCTTTCAGCGTTTCGAGCATCTCCTTGGTAAACGTTTCATCATCCTTAATTTTTCCCGCAAAAAACGATTCATTTAAAAATTTACGGAACTCATCATCCGGTATCGCAGTCTTAAATGTAGTGCCAGCCGGAATTTCAATCGCAGACGTATCTGTAGATACGATCGGTGCTATCGATGGTGCCGGAACTTCTTCTGCTCGTACTGCTGTCATGGCAAATAATGGAACGATCATCACTCCACATGCCGTTACACATGTCTTTTTCCAAAAATTAGTCATATTTTACCTCATTTCTGCGCTGCTTTTGCGCATCAAGCAAAGTTTGTGCAAGCAGCGCGCAGTCACAAACTTGCCAAGTGAAAATTTATTTTCACTCTTCTCTCCTTTTCCGCGACACATATTACAAGCCGCGAATAATACCATGAGATGATGGATATATTACCCATTTTTTCTTAACAGTCTCAAGTATAAACTACTAATTTGACAGTTTTTTGTTCAAAATTTGACAAAAAAAAGTCATCCGCAGACATATTTGATCGCCCTGTGACAGCACCATATTTCCGTCTGTTTAAAGCATCCTCCGTTTTCGCCGTCGAGGGTAAATGGAATTTCTTCCTCCGAATCAATCCTGAATTTCTGGCCGTGGAACCCTAATATCTGATCATTCGGTTCCAATTTCACAAAGGAATTGAGAACCGCCTGCAGTTCGGACGGCGTTTTCGGTTTCCTGATAAAAACACCTTCAAAAAGGCCGTCATTGAGCAGAACTTTTTGATTCTTAAAAAACGAAAAGCCGCCGATGCTTTTTGCGTTGCTCACCATCCCAAAAATAAAATCATCCTCGATCGTCTCAGAACCGGCCTGTATCACGGCATGGTAGGCCTTGATATTCCCGAGCTGCGCCATCCCCTCTAACAGATAGGCGGTGCGTCCCAGAAAATTTTTGGCCACCTGCGACGTCTCATAGGATACTGCGGTAAAAGCGCCGAATGCGCATACATACGTAAAACAGCTTCCATTCATCATTCCGATATCTACCGGTTTTATGTTATCATGCGCCGACACTTTGGCAGCCAGTTTCACGCGCATCGGGATCTTTAACCCCCTGGCAAAATCATTGACTGTCCCCGTCGGTATATAGCCGCATACAGGACGCTCCTCGGGAAGCATTTCCATCAGCCCCTGCGTCACCTCATGCAGTGTGCCGTCGCCGCCCGAGCACACGATCCGATCATACTCCCTGCCGCTTTCCATGACGATCTCTGTCGCCTCAGCCTCGCGCTGCGTCGCGTAGACAGTCACCTCGTAATCCGCCTTCATATATGTTTCAACGACATCCGAAAGTTTATTTTTCATCGTCCCTTTTCCCGCATGGGGATTGTAAATGAACAACAATCTCTTTTTTCGCATTCCGCACCTCCTAATCTGTAATCAGCATCGCATCCCCGAAACTAAAAAACCGGTAACCCTCCCGGACTGCCTCCTCATACGCCCGGAGAACAAACTCACGGCCGGCCAGCGCGGAAACGAGCATCAAAAGCGTTGACTCCGGCAGGTGAAAATTTGTGATCAGTTCATCCATCACCTGAAAACGGTAACCGGGATAAATAAAGATCTGGGTATCCGATTCAGCCGCTCTCACCATTCCTTTTTCCGCCGCCGACTCCACCGTCCGGCAGCTCGTCGTCCCGACACAGATCACACGCCCTCCCTCTCTTTTTGCCCGGTTGATCTTTTCTGCCTCTTCGGGTTCGATAAAATAATGCTCCGAGTGCATGTGGTGGTTTGACACATCATCCACCTTGACCGGACGGAACGTACCAAGCCCGACGTGCAGCGTCACATTTGCCACCGACACCCCTTTTTCTTCGATCGTCGAAAACAGTTCTTCCGTAAAATGAAGTCCCGCCGTCGGCGCGGCGGCAGAACCGTCGTAGCGGGCATATACAGTCTGATAGCGGTTCTTATCTTCCAGCGTGTGGGTAATATACGGCGGCAGGGGCATCTGCCCGAGCTCGTCCAAAATCTCCTCAAAGATCCCGTCATAGAAAAACCGGATCAACCGGTTACCATCCTCCTGTACATCTACGACCTCACCGTAGAGCCGTCCGTCGCCAAAATTTATTTTCGCCCCGGCCCTCGCCTTCCTGCCCGGTTTCACAAGCGTCTCCCACACATCGCCCTCCCGGCGTTTCAGCAAGAGAAACTCGATCACTGCGCCCGTATCCTCCCGCACCCCAAAAAGCCTGGCGGGAATAACTTTCGTATTATTCCTGACTAGACAGTCTCCCGCCCGCAAATAGTCCACAATATCCGTAAATGTACGGTGCTCGATCCCACCTGTTTTCCGATGGAGCACCATGAGCCTTGACGCGCTCCGGTCCGCGATCGGCTCCTGCGCGATCTGCTCCTTCGGCAGTTCAAAATAAAAATCACTCGTCTTCACCCGTAATCTCCTCCCAATGCGAAATATGTCATAAACCCGATCATGTTATATTCTATATGATAATGGAAATCTTTGCAATAAAATACTGGCGGTTTTCATAAAATAATAGTATAATAATATTATCAGGAAAATCAAGCAAATACGGAAAGGAGGTACATATCCCGTTATGGCAATTACTACTTACGCGGCGATCACCGTAGACTCCAGTGAACTGGCGATGAAAGTTTACGAAATGTCCAAGCCGCACGGCATCGTAGAGATCACACATATAAGGCACCGCCTTTCTCTGGGCAGTGAAATTTTTACGACCGGACAGATCTCTTACCGCACCATGTCTGAAATCTGCCGTGTACTCGAGGATTTTAAAAAGGTAATGGAAGAATACAAAGTATCTGCTTACCACGCCTTTGCCACAGACGCCTTCCGGGAGGCATCAAACAAACTCGTCGTATTGGATCAGATCAAGCTCCAGGCAAATATAAAAGTACGGATCTTAAGTAACAGCGAGGAGCGCTTCCTATGTTACAAGGCCATTTCCATGAATGAAAAAGTCTTTACACATATGATCAATGAAGGGGCACTCATTGCCGACATGAGCGCGGGCAGCGTTCAGCTCTCCCTGTTCAGCGAAGGAGCACTTTCGTTCACCCAGAAACTCAAACTGGGAGCGTCCCGCATCAGCGAACTCCTCCACGCACTGGAACCGGAAATGTTCAGCTATCACGAACTTATTTCCGAATATATCGATAAAGACTTAATCACATTTTTTAATTTGTACCTCCAGAATAAAGAAATCCCCCACACGATCATGATGGGATCTAAAGTTCCCGAAATAATCCAACATGTCGTGGAATGGGACAAGGATTTCACCGGTATGATATCACGGAAGACGTTTTCAGACATGAAACTGTCCGGGCTATTAGGGAGTGAACAGTCGGAAATGATCATTCCGACCATCCTTCTCTTGAAAAAAATCGTCTCCTTAACGGATTGCGATGACATATACCTTTCGTCTACCGATCTGTGCGACAGCATGGCCGCTGAATACGCGGAAAAGAAAAATATAAGGAAACCAAAGCACGATTTCACGGAAGACATCATTGCCACCGCCAAAAACATTGCCCGCCGCTACGGGGTGGACATGGATCATGTGGACAATGTTTCCTATCTGGCGACGGAAATTTTTGACAGCATCCGCAAACTTCACGGCCTGGGAAAACGGGAACGCCTTCTTTTGCAGATCGGCGTCATCCTTCACAGCTGCGGCGCCTACATCAATATGTGCCAGACGAGGGAAAATTCGTACAAGATCATTATGAGCACGGAGATCATCGGCATTTCGCATCAGGAGCGGGTCATCGTGGCAAATATCGTCCGCTATAACAGCGAGTTCTTCCCGACCTATGAAGACATCGAGGACGAGATCACGAGAGACGATTACATCACGATCGTAAAGTTGTGCGCGCTCCTCCGGCTAGCCAATGTGCTCGATAAAAGCAATCAGCAGAAAATTAAATGTGTGCGCGTGTCACTGCGGGAAAACTCCCTTCAGATCGTCGCGCATACAATGGCCGACATCACGTTGGAGACCGGTTTATTCCACCGGAAGGCGGACGTATTCGAAGAAGTTTTCGGCATCCGCCCCGTCATAAAGAAACGACGCGCAACGCCATCACCAAAGAACAAAAAAATGTAAAGGAAGTGCAGCATATGAGCAAATTTTACAACAGGGAACTGAGCTGGCTCGGGTTTAACTACCGGATCTTATCCGAAGCAAAAGATAAAACCATTCCTCTCATGGAACGGCTGAAGTTTTTAAGCATTACCGCCTCAAACCTGGACGAATTCATCATGATACGCGTTGCCTCACTAAAGGATATGGTGCACGCGAAATATACAAAAAAGGATATTGCCGGACTCACACCGAAAGAACAGCTCGCCGCCATTTCACAGGGAACCCACGAACTGGTAGACGCCCAGTACAACACGTATAACCGCTCGATTCTTCCCTCACTGAAACGGCAGGGACTAAAGATCATCACACAGTATGAAAATCTCACGAAAGAGCAGGCAGAATACGTCGACCACTTCTTCCGGCAGGAAGTCTATCCGGTGCTGACTCCGATGGCCGTGGATTCATCGCGCCCATTTCCGCTGATCCGCAATAAGACGCTGAATATCGCCGCCCTGCTCGTGGACAAAAAACAAAAAGATACGATCGATTTCGCGACGGTACAAGTTCCGTCCGTACTGCCGAGAGTCGTTCATGTTCCCTCTGAAACCGAGGGGGAAACGGCCGTCATCCTTTTGGAACAGGTCATTGAAAAGAATATACAGAAATTATTCCTCAATTATAAAGTGGTCTCCGCCTCGCCGTACCGCGTCATGCGGAATGCCGATCTGACGATTGACGAGGACGAAGCCGCCGACCTTTTGATCGAAATCGAAAAGCAGATCAAAAAACGCCAGTGGGGGGAAGCCATCCATCTGGAAGTGGAAGCCGGCATCGACAAACGTCTCCTGCGCATATTAAAAAAGGAACTTCGTATTTCGGAAGAAGACATTTTCAAGATCAATGGGCCTCTTGACCTGACATTCCTCATGAAAGTGTACGGCATGGAAGGCTACGACCATCTGAAAGATGTGCCATTCCACCCACAGCCGCCGAGAAACCTCGATCTGAACCGGGATCTGTTTGAACAGATCCGGGAAGGGGACATTCTCCTCCATCACCCGTACGAGACGTTTGACCCGGTCGTTAATTTCGTGCGCGCCGCGTCCAAAGATCCTGACGTCCTGGCGATCAAGCAGACACTCTACCGCGTCAGCAGCCACTCACCCATCATCGCCTCTCTCGCGCAGGCCGCGGAAAACGGCAAGCAGGTGACGGTCCTTGTCGAGCTGAAAGCGCGGTTTGACGAAGAAAACAATATCGTCTGGGCACGCAAACTCGAAAAAGCCGGCTGCCACGTCATATACGGGCTCGTCGGATTGAAAACCCACAGCAAGATCACGCTCGTCGTGCGGAAAGAGGAAGACGGCATACGTCGCTACGTCCATCTCGGCACCGGAAATTACAACGATTCCACGGCAAAACTCTACACCGACATGGGCATGTTTACGTGCAAGCGCCCGTACGGCGAGGACGCCACCGCCGTGTTCAATATGCTCTCCGGTTATTCGGAACCGCTCGTATGGAACAAACTCTCACTCGCGCCCAACTGGCTGCGTGAGAAATTTGTCTCTCTCATCAACCGGGAGCGCGACAACGCCAAGAGTGGTAAACCGGCAAAGATCATCGCCAAGATGAACTCCCTCTGCGACGCGGGCATTATAAACGCCCTCTACGATGCCTCCGCTGCCGGTGTCGAGATCGAACTGATCGTTCGCGGGATTTGCTGCCTCAAACAGGGCCTCAAGGGAATGAGTGAGACGATCCACGTCCGTTCCATCGTCGGTGCCTTTTTGGAACACTCCAGGATCTTCTATTTTGAAAACGACGGAAAACCAGAGATTTATATGGGAAGCGCGGACTGGATGCCGAGAAACCTCGACAAGCGGGTCGAAATACTCTTCCCCGTGGAAAACGAAAGCCTGAAAGAACAGATCATGCACATACTGGAACTCCAGCTTTCCGATAATCTGAAAGCACATATCCTTCAGCCGGATTCCACCATTGACAAAGAGGCTGCCAGCCCAGTCAATGTATACGGCGGGATTTATAAAAAGGCAGAACGCCGCGGGAAGGCACCGATCGGGGCACAGATGACGTTTTGTAAGGAGGCGAAGGAAGCGGGGCATTCCTAAAAATAAGAGAGCACCGCTAATGGACCAAGTAGTCCGGAACGGTGCTCCCTTTTTTACTTACAAAAAGAACCTTTGCCACTTTCGTTCATAAATCATATGTTAGCAATAGCTCTTTTGACTAAAATAACGATTCACTGCCGAACAGAATCGGATAAAATTTGTTTATAAATACCTCCACATCGACAGTATAAATATTTCGGTATAATTCACCTATGTACGGCTGGAGGCCAAACTTCACCGAGTAGGATTCCAGTCCTTTTTTTCCTGCCAATTCTTTCATTTTCCGTACAAATTTATCCGATGAGGGGGATGTCGGATATGATCTGTTATCTGGTGTGTACTTTTTTTCATTGTAAACAATGATCAGTACTGTGTGTTCTGCAAGATGCGACCGGCACTGGTCATCATTCATCATTAACAGCGCCAGACTATCAAATGCCTTATTCTTAATATTCGTCACATCCACATTTCCCTCACTCTGATTTTTAAATTCAATCAGATATCGGATATGATCTTTTTCCAAATACGCATCGCACGAACATGTGGCTTCCCCTCGATAAAACTTGCATATATTCTTTCTTACTCCATCAAAATTTACGACTCGATGATCCGGATCGTCATCATAGATCAGAATCTCATGGTTCTCTTTATCTCTGGAAGCTTCGCTTAAGCTGCAGAGAAAGGAACGGTACTCTTTTACTTTATTCATCTTTTACTCCATTTGCGCGCTTCTTCCTCTTATCCCTTACATTTCGAGTGGTTTATATAACAACTCATAAATCTTTTCCGTGTTCCCTGTCACATCGACGGAATAACATAACCCGTCTGCATCTTTTTCCATTAGATAATATTTCCCCCGATCCGCTATTTCATTTTC
>CAJTTQ010000084.1:499-747 GCA_910579145.1 uncultured Eubacterium sp. | reverse complement strand
GAGATAAATATAGATACCTAGATCTTTCTGCATACGGACAAGAATTTCGGCAAAAACCACCTGCCATTCGGGATGCAGATTGATCTCAGGTTCATCAATCAGCAAAATATCTCCTTTTCGCAATGAACCATTTTCAAGCAGCCTCTGTATGACGACAAATATTTTTAATCCTGCAGATAAATTAGAAATATCCACACTATGATCCATGCTTTGGTCATAAAACGTAAACTCCTCTGCCCCTTCCATTC
>CAJTTQ010000084.1:0-489 GCA_910579145.1 uncultured Eubacterium sp. | reverse complement strand
TATTATTAATCTCCTTTGCACTCATATAATCTTCCAGTGTTTCCTGCGAAGCAGCCTCTCTTCCTAAGAGATGAAACAATCCATTGGAAACAAACGATATTTCCTCGCTATGTCTGCTTTTTGTTTTATATGACTGAAAAGCATCCAAAACATTTTGCGACTCGATATACACTGCCTTTTGGTCAAAAAAAGAAACATAATCATATGCCAGCAATTCATTCTTTTGAAACTCCATATGAAACTGTAATTCAGAACTCTCCCACTCAAACCTGCCCTTATCTGTTATACAGAAATGATTAATCTGATTTTTAAAAACCTGGTTAAAATATGATTCTACCAAATACTCTATATAATCATTATCGGATCTTTGTATTACCCCACTAATCCCTTCGCATAAAATTTCAATATCTTCGCTTTGAATGATGTCATATTTACGCAGCCGTTCATAAATATCTTTTTTTACTACAAAATCCCCTTCCTTTTTCCATG
>CAJTTQ010000083.1 GCA_910579145.1 uncultured Eubacterium sp. | reverse complement strand
TTTAATGATACGGCAAAAAATATGGCGGAGGATGCGGTGCTATTTGCCATGCAGAGTGGGATCGTGCTTGATTATACAAAAGAAAGTGCCAAAAACGTTGATACTTTGCTAGGAGCCCATCATGATA
Organism: uncultured Eubacterium sp.; assembly: GCA_910579145.1. Taxonomy (GTDB): domain Bacteria; phylum Bacillota; class Clostridia; order Lachnospirales; family Lachnospiraceae; genus Eubacterium_F. Next base: position 11,135 of record CAJTTQ010000083.1, on the reverse strand, counting down.
ATCTTGATAAGTATGACAGCGATGAGGGGGCAAAAATCTTGTGGAATGTCGCAGTTTTGTTCGGAGCATATATCGGGGAGATGCTGCTGCGCTGCGGACTGGCTGAAAAAGGGGGTGTCTGGGTCGAGGATGACGGACTTCCTATACTGAGTATTCCTGGCACCCAAACTTCTGCTTCACCGATCACCAAAGCCCACAAGCGGATTCTGAACGGCGAAGAGGATAGCATAAAAAGCTTCGTTGATGTGGTGTTCTCTATCGTGAATGGCGAATGGCCGAAAACGGGAGTGTTGCGGGTTCCTGATGTTGAAATGGCCAGTGGTGGAAAGATCGAGAAAATTGATTTGAAAGAATCAGACTACTACATATCCCTTGTCGCGGAGGGAAAAGAGGACTTTGTGATTTTCAATTCTCACGATGGATTTTTTCAATTCTACGGAGTGGGAAATCAATTTGTCTGCGAAGCCTGGTTCGATCTGGGTGGACGCAGGGCGTATGCGATGATAAATCCCGACTGTGAGAATACCAAGCGGATAAAACTTGTCACACCGTTCGGTCAATATACCCCAAAAGAACGGGATATTATTTCTCTCGAACAGCTTAAAACAGCGGTGTATGAGTATTTTTCCAATCTTGAAGAGGTGGACTTTCTCGCAAAAGTCCCACATGAGAAAATGAAACTGTAGGTTTTGGTTGTTGTGGTTATACGATAGCAGAATGTATTTGGAGGATCAGTCATGAAGGTAGAGGAATTAGATGTATGGGAAAAACTCCAAAAGAAATTGACATGGGAGCAATTAGGACAGTTCTCGGGCAAGCGTATATTGGAATTTGGCTGCGGCAGCGGCGTCATGGGTGCACATTACGCCGAGAAAAATACAGTGATCGGTATAGATCCAGACGAGCAGACACTGTTTTGCAATACGTATGACGGTGTGGAACAAATTTGTGGCGATATAACATGTCTGTCGGAATATGCCGATCGATCGTTCGATATCATACTGTGCCATAATGTACTGGAGTATGCCTCAGAGCGTGAGGAGATCGTGAAAGAGTTTCAAAGGCTGTTAAAAGACGGCGGTCTTCTTTCCGTATTAAAACATAACAGACCGGGAAGGGTGATGCAGATGGCGGTGCTTTTGAACAATTTTGACCACGCCAATGATCTGCTGGATGGCCGGAACGGTGCGGCTCGGCAGTATGGGCAGATTTCGTATTATGAGGATGAAGAACTCGAGAAATGGGCGCCGGGATTACAGATTGAAAAAGTGTTTGGCATGAGAACTTTTTGGGATCTTCAACAGGATCAGGAAATCCAAAAAGAGGAGGATTGGCAGAGGGAGATGATGAAATTGGAGCAGAGGGTTTCCGATATAGCGGAATACCGGAATATTGCATTCTTTCATCATATCCTTTTGAGGAAGGCAAAGTGATCTGTATTATCAGTACAGACTGATAAAAATATTGATAAGGATGCCTAAAACCAGACAGAATAACAACAGTTTGATAATAAAACCTTTTGAGTTATCTGGTTCAGCAGAGCCTGTTTTAGGCAGGATACCATTCTTTTGATAAGTATCGATGATATTCATGGCGTCTTTTAATGTGACACCTGTGGCAGCACGGAGTTCACGTGCGGAGTCTATTACATTGGGACCATGTTTCTGTAAAAGGAGGTCCAGATCATATTCGGTATTGTTAATTGTCATATGGTTTCCCTTCTTACATTGTTGTCAGCGTTTTAAGTTTCAAATCCTTTCCTGCAAAAGCACAAATGCAGGAGATTATCTCATTTTTGTATCAACACTATTGATTTTACATCAGGACAACGTTAAAATCAATAGATGATATTATTGTTTCATAAAAAAATATAGTAAAAACGAAAGGAACCGAAACATGATTATGAATTTAATAAAAAGAAAATTAATAAGTTGCTTTCTTGCCGGTGTACTGGCTGTTTCTGTGATGGACATTGTTCCGTCTGCGGAAGTATATGCAAAAGAAATCGAGGAGGTGAGAGGCGAACGCTTGTTCGGGGGGGGGAGCTATGATGAGGAAAATGCTTACAGCGGGGATGATCTAGGATGTACGTATACGCCCGAAAAGACTACATTTAAAGTATGGTCACCCGAAGCGTCTTCGGTAGTTCTCTGCAGATTTGAAGCGGGAAATGGCGGCAGCGCCATAAGCGAGACGCCTATGACGAAAGGCGATAAAGGCGTGTGGAGCGCAGAAGTTACAGGAGATATCGTAAATACATATTATACATACAAGGTAACTGTAGATGAAATTACAAGAGAAGCCGTTGATCCCTATGCGAAAGCGGCTGGGGTAAACGGCGACAGGGCTATGGTAGTAGATCTGGACAGTACAGATCCAAAACATTGGGACAAAAACTACCAGAGAGAAGAGACACTGCTAAGTGATATGATCGTATGGGAAATTCATATAAGGGATTTTTCGATCGACGTAAGTTCAGGCGTGTCAGAGTAAAATCGTGGAACGTATAAAGCCTTCACGGAAAGAACAACGATTGGCGGGGAAGGAAGAGTGGCATCCTGTGTGGATTACTTAAAACAACTAGGAATAACACATGTACAGATCCTCCCGATGTATGATTTTGCATCCGTAGATGAGACAAACGTCAGCGCTGATGCCCAAAATAGTTACAGCTTAGGTTATGACCCGAAGAATTACAATGTGCCGGAGGGGTCCTATTCCAGTGATCCATATGACGGTAATGTCCGTATCACGGAAATGAAAGAAATGATACAGGCGCTGCATGATGCGGGAATCAAGGTAATCATGGATGTTGCCTACAGCCATACATCAGATGTCACGGATTCTAATTTTAATAAGATCATGCCGGGCTATTATTATAAGCTGAATGACGACTTGACATACAATGACCAATCCGGCTATGGAAATGCCACCAGAAGCGAAAGCGCTATGTTCCGTAAGTTTATGATCGATTCTGTTTCTTATTGGGCGGAAGAATATAATCTGGACGGTTTCCGCTTTGACCTTATGGGAATACATGACGTGACTACGATGAATCAGATTCGAAAAGAGCTTGACAGCAAGTTTGGCAAGAATACGATCGTGTTATATGGAGAAGGCCGGACTGGCGGTGACGGCACATACGATTCGAACAGCGCGCATAAAGCAAATGAATCCAAATTAGATTATGGAATCGGGTATTATAATGAACAGATCAAAGAGGGATTAAAAGGCGGGGATACGTTTGACGGAACGATCGGTCTGGTGCAGGCTGGTTATGTCGATGGTGCCTATTTAGAACCAAATGTGAAGTGGCCGAATAATGTGTTTGGCGGAATCATGGGTTCTGTTGGTTATACTTCCGGTGAGTGGGGTATGTGGCGTCCGTTCTGGTCCAAATCATCAAACTGCTGTTTGAGCTATGTGTCTGCACATGATAACCTTACGCTTTGGGATAAACTGGCGGAGGGATCGGAACGAGACTTTGCATCGGTTGATGATAAGATGCTGAGAATGAATAAAATGGCAGGAAGCGTAGTCCTGGTATCCAAGGGCGGCGTGTTCATGCAGGCTGGGGAGGAATTTGCCAGAACGAAAAACGGGGAGGATAACAGTCAGTCTTCTTCGGGCTCCGTGAATAAAATTGATTGGAACAGAGTCAATACATATTCTGACATTCAACAATACTATCAGGGAATGATCCGCATCCGTAAAGCATTTTCCGGATTCCGTTCGATTCTGACAAGGGGCGTTGATAATTGGGCTCCTGAGAATAATAATATAGAATGGATCAGCAAAGAGGAAGCTGGGATGACCGCATTTTATGAAACGAACGACGTACCCGGTGAGTGGAACCGGATCGCAGTACTTATCAACAATGCAGTATCGGATCAAACCGTTGATCTTATCGCTTCCGACGAGTGGGTTATGATAGCTGACGGAACGAAAGCTGGTGTGGAAAAGATCAAAGAATCAGGTTCTGACATAACGGTGTCTGGAAAATCGGTTGTTGTGGCAGTACCAAAAGATACATTTGAGGAAAATCATGTCTCGAAGAATGAACCGCCGGTTATTACATGTGACACGTCTTTCCGTGTTTCTTCGGATGAAATCCTTTCGTTTACGGTGGAAACTTCAGATCCTGAAGGGGATGCCGTGACACTAGAAGCGGACGGAATCCCGGAGGGGGCTTCTTTTGACGTGACGACAGGGGTGTTTAGGTGGGAAGATCCGGCTGTGGGCGAATATACCGTGACACTGACGGCAAGAGATAACAAAACTGCTGTGACCAAAACGGTAACGATTATCGTAACACTGGGATTAAAGGATCTGATACGGCAGGCGGAAGAAAAGAATTACCAGAAAAAGGATTTTACGGAAGAAATCTATCAGTCGTTTGAGAATGCTCTGGCAAATGCGAGAGAGGTGGCAGATAGAAATGAGACAGATGATGTAAAAATACAGGCGGCGTTACATGATTTAAGTGAGGCGTATGAGAATATCAACAGGGAAGCTGCGGCAAAAGAGGGACTTGCAGAGGCTTTGGAAAAAGCAAAAACAAGGCTTGCGGCAGCGGAACAAGATCCGGCGAACTATGAGGCAGAAGCGGCAGCTGACTTAAAGACGGTGATTTCTGATGCGGAAGAATTTATAAAAATGGTACACAGTACAGAGGAATATCTGAGCAAAGAAGAAGACTTAGAATATGCTGTGAAGGCATGTAAATGTTTAACGGCGAATCCTTTGATCCGCATAAAGGCAGATGATTGGAGAAATCCTGCCGTTTATGTATGGACAGGAGAGGGAGACACTGCAGTAACATTTACTGAAAGCTGGCCGGGTACGAAGCTTACTGAGAAAGATAGAGAAGGCTGGTTCATATTGAAGCTTCCCGAAGGAACAAGCGGATATTCACTGATCGTAAATGACGGCACTGCGGGTACTGCCACACGGACAGCAGACATCGCAGCAATCACAGGCAGCGTCGATGTTACAGTTACATCATTTTCAGGAAACGCGTGTACCTATACAAAACGCGAATATGCTGTGGAAGGCGGTGCTTCTGAACCGGATAAGACGGCATTAGGTGTACAGATCACGAAAGCGGAAAACGTGATCAATGAAAATCCGGGTAGTATAAATCTGGAACAACTTAAAAACTCTTATCATTGGGCAAAAACGGTTTATCAGGATAAGATTGCGTCGCAGGTGGCCATCAATCGGTCAACCAGAGCTTTGAAAAAATCTATCACGGCAGTTTTACAAGGGAATGCTGTAAATCCGACGGAGCCAAGTGAGAAACCGGTAAAACCGAGCGAAAGTCCGGTAGAACCGAGTGAGAATCCGGCGAAACCGAGCGAAAATCCGGCGAAACCGAGCCAAAGTCCGGTGAAACCGAGTGAGAATCCGGCGAAACCGAGCCAAAGTCCGGCGAAACCGAGTGAGAATCCGGCAAAACCGAGCAAGAAGCCATCAGAACCGAGCGAGAATCCGGCGAAACCGAGTGAGAATCCGATAAAACCGAGCGCGAAGCCATCAGAGCCGAGCGAGAATCCGGAAAAGCCTAGCACGAAGCCGAATGAAAATCCGGCGAAACCGAATGAGGTTCCGGAAAAACCGGGTGGAAATCTGACAGGGCCAGGCGGGGAACTAACAATACCGGGGACGAAGCCCTCAACAGAAGAACCGGTAAGGAAATTAGAAATTGCAAATGTGACCATTGGCAAAGCGAGCGGAACGGCGCAAGTTGGTGATACTATTTCGATTTCGGTTCAGTCAACAGGCGGAACGGGAATTATTAAATACCGCTTTTTAGTAAAGAAAAGTTTTTCCACTGTGATCGGGGATGACTCGATCTCCAGTTCCGCAAAATGGAGGCCTAAAAAAGCAGGAAAATACAGTATTACTGTATATGCAAAAGATGACGGAGGAAATGCTGCCGAGAAGACGATAACGAGTTATACAGTCAATAAAAAACTTAAAGTCAGCAGTTTCAAAGCATCGCCTGCGAGTAAGAAAGCCAAAGCGGGTCAGAAAGTCAAACTGACGGTAAAGGCTTCGGGGGGAACGAAAAAGTACAGGTATAAGTTTAGATACAAAAGATCTGGTACTAAAAAAATAAAGGGGATCAGTAATTACCGCTCTAAAAAAGCCGCGAACTGGCGGCCAAAGGAATCCGGGAGATACACGTTGTACGTATATGTCAGGGATAAAACAACGAAAAGAACCGCAAAAAAGATCATTCGTAACTATATCGTGAGTTGAAATATGATCGCGATCCAAAGCTTGTCAAGCGGTTTATTCAATGGGGCGCAAACCCATATGATCGAAAGAAAGGACGGCAGGATTTTTCTATGAACCAATATATGATCGCACTTGACCAGGGAACTACGAGTTCCCGCTGCATTCTTTTTGACAGGGCGGGGCATGTGTGCAGCGTCGCGCAAAAGGAATTTCGCCAAAATTATCCGAAACCGGGCTGGGTGGAACACGATCCCGTGGAGATCTGGTCCAGCCAGTTCAGCGTCATGACGGAGGCCATGAGTAAGCTCGGTGTTTCGGGAACGGATATTGCCGGTATCGGGATCACGAACCAGAGGGAGACGACGGTCGTGTGGAATAAAAATACGGGCGAGCCGGTGTATCCGGCGATCGTCTGGCAGTGCAGGCGGACGGCAGAACAGGTCGACCGCCTGATAGCCGATGGGATGGGGGAAATGATCCGCCAGAGGACGGGGCTAATTGCGGACGCGTATTTTTCAGCGACCAAAATAGCCTGGATACTGGAACATGTGCCGGGAGCGAGGGAGCAGGCAGAGAGGGGCGAGCTATTGTTCGGAACGGTCGATACGTGGCTTGTCTGGAAGCTGACCGGCGGACGTGTCCATGTGACCGATGTGACGAATGCGTCTCGGACGATGTTGTTCGATATTCATAGTCTGAAGTGGGATGAAGAAATTTTGCATTATTTTCATATACCATCCAGTATGCTGCCCGAAGTAAGGAGTTCCAGTGAGGTGTACGGTGTGACCGACCGCTCGCTGACGGGGACGGAAATACCGATCGCGGGTATCGCCGGTGATCAGCAGGCGGCGTTATTCGGACAGTGCTGTTTTGAGGCGGGGGAGATGAAAAATACGTATGGGACGGGATGTTTTTTGCTGATGAATACGGGGACGGAGCCAGTGATCTCGGAAAACGGACTTCTGACAACGCTTGCCGCCAGTGTGGGCGGCGAAGTGCAATACGCGCTGGAGGGCAGTGTGTTCGTGGCTGGTGCGGCGATCCAGTGGCTGCGGGACGAGATGGGACTGATCCGTACCGCCGCTGAATCGGAGCGCTTTTGTCTGGCGGTGGAGGATACGGCAGGTGTGTACGTCGTGCCGGCTTTTACTGGTTTGGGGGCGCCGTACTGGAATGCGGAGGCACGGGGGATCATCACCGGGATCACCAGAGGGGCCGGACGCGATCATATCGTCCGGGCGACGGTCGAGTCGCTGGCGTATCAGGTGTATGATCTGGTCCAGGTGATGAAGCGCGATTCCGGGCTTCCGCTTCTTGCGCTCAAGACAGATGGCGGCGCCAGCGCCAATGATTTTCTGCTGCAGTTTCAGGCGGATCTGCTGGGGGCAAAGGTATATCGTCCGTCCTGTATCGAGACGACGGCGCTCGGGGCGGCATATCTGGCGGGACTGGCGGTCGGTTACTGGAAGGATCTGGATGATGTGAGGAAAAACTGGTCTTTGTTAAACTGTTTTGAACCGCGCATGGAAGATGAGAAACGGGTCCTGTTACTGGATGGGTGGAAGGACGCGGTGGGGCGGTGTCTGAGCGGGACGGACTCCTGAACGGACGGCTTTGTACAGATGCCCGTCTCTTCTGCCTGCCCGCTGCCCGACTGCCTGATTACGACTGCCTGATTAAAATGGGGAAGAATAACAAATTGTACCCTTAAAAATGCGAATGGTTCCCTTCCCCTTTTCTTTCTGCTTTTATCATGATATATTGAAACAAAATTTCATCAGAAGAGGTTTTGTTTTCATAATGAGAGAAGGGGAAAGGATGTGTGGATGATGGCAGAAGAGAAGATGGATTTTTTCGAGCAGAACAATCGGAATGTGTGTAAACGGCTGGCAAAGGTACTATTATGGATGACTTTGGTGTTTCCTGTGTTGTTCCTTGCCACGGCCGCCGGCGTATTTCAGATCCGGTATCCGGATCTGGCAGTGCTTTCCGCGGTCGGCTGCGTGTGTACATTGGGGCCTACGGTGTTGCAAAAGGCAGGTGTTCCGGCCAGCGTGATGAAATACGTAAGCGTACTGGCCGTGGGATTTGTGGTCATGCTGCTCGGCGGAAATTCGGCGATCGGGATTTATATGACTTATGGTCTTGCCATGCTGTTTAGCTGTATGTTCTTTGACAAGAAATTTACAACGCGCATCGCGATCGTAAGTTATTTTTTTCTTTTGGTTTCTTTGTTCCTGCGTTCCAGGAATGTTCAGCAGATTGAGTATCCTACAAATTTAGAATGGTTTTTCACCCGCTCGGTCGGGTTTACGATCGAGCAGGTTGTGATGTCGGTCGTATTTGTCAATATCGCCGGCGCGTCCAGGGCTATTTTGGAAAACCTGCACAGCGCGGAGCAGGTGGCGGTCGTGGTAGAGACGTGCGGGAAGGTGTCTTCCGGTCTGGTGGAGATGACGGAGAAGCTGGCAGAGAATATGAGTGAGTCGAGAAGGGCGAGCCAGTCGATCGTGAGTTCGGCGCAGGAGACGACAGAGGACTGCCATAGGAGTCTGCGGCATGTAAATAGTATGCAGACTTCGGTAGGAGAAATGGTCAAATCAATCGGCATGATTGACGAGCGGACGAATGAGATGCTGGAAATTTCGGATGATATATGGCAGCGGATGCAGGGATATGTGAGCATAATGAATGACGCGGTAGAAAGTATGCGGGACATTGAAAGCACCGCAAATCTCACGGGAGAATCGGTGCGGCATTTGGAAAAGGTCATTGCGGAAATTTCGGATTTTGCCAGTGAAATTTCCAGCATAACGGCTAAGACAAACATGCTTGCGCTGAATGCGTCCATTGAGGCGGCGCGGGCAGGCGAGCACGGGAGAGGGTTTTCCGTGGTGGCGGAACAGATCCGGGTGTTGGCGGAAAATTCGAGACAGGCGAGTGCTTCGATCGAATCGGTGGTTGAAAATGTCCTTGCCATGCTGAACGAGGTGAAGGAGTCAAATGGACAGAACCTTATTTCCGTCAATTCAGGTATCACACAGATTTCCAACGCAAGACAGGAAGCACAGGAACTGGGACAGCTGCAGGCAGAGTCCCGTGGTAAGACCGAGCAGATCGCGGAAAGCAGCAGCCAGACGAGCGGGCACAGCCAGAAGGTGAGGGAGATGGCAGAGCAGATGGCAGCGCTCGTTCAGAACTCGCTCGACCGGGCAGGTTCTATTGTCAAAGAGGCGAACAATCAGGAAAAGATCACGGATATGACGGGCCAGACATTTTCCACGGTGGATCAGATGGCCAGGGAATTGTATGAATTAAGCCGGTTTGACAAAACGGAGGAGGGAGATGGTCCGAGTGATGGTTCTGATCTTTGAGGGACTCATGTTTTTGTCAGTGGCGGGACTTCTCGCGGCATTCCACTATGATCTAGCAGTAGGGACGATCCTGTTAAAAACGCTTGCCAGCCTGTTTTTCGTTTTAACGGGCGTGTATGGATACCGCAGGGGCAAGGGCAGGCGTCTGTTCTCGAAGCCGGTTCTGATCGCTCTTTTATGCTCTATGGCGGGAGATGTACTGCTTGCGCTCGATCGGACGCAGGGGATTTTTTTCGTATTAGGAGTCGCGGGGTTTGCCGGTGCGCATGTCATGTTTTCGCTCGCGTTCTGCCGCGTATGTGCGGTGAGAAAGACGGAGTTGGTTTGGACGTTTGTGGTCTTTGTGCAGCTCGTCCTTTTGCTGGCGCTCGGCAATTTTGATTTTCACGGGCTCCTGCCGGTATTGATCGGTTACGCGGCCGTGATTTCTTTTATGACCGTAAAGGCATTATCTTTTTGGAACTGGCGTCAGGGGCAGAAAAAGGTGGCAGCACTCATCATGTGTGGTGGCGTGCTGTTTTTATTTTCGGATATCGTTCTTCTTTTCTGGCTGTTTGGGGTCGGGATGCAGGAGGAGGTGCAGTCGGTAAACTGGATCCTATATTATGTGGCGCAGGGATGTCTGGCGGCGTCCTTATCGGCCTGAGCATGGAATGGCTTTTTCCTCTTTACGTTTCATCCGGGTTATGGTAGGATGAGAACACGAAGTCTCATGGAATGAAGGAAGCTTTTATTTCCATCTACGGAACGTAGAATCCGTATCCATTCACCATATTCTACGTTCCGTGGGTGTGAAAAAAAAGAAAAATGTGGGATGATTCATTCAGAAAGGAGGCATAAGATGAACCAGGTATTGATCGGGGCGTTCATTGCCACGGAAAGAAAGAGGAAAGGGTATACGCAGAAACACCTTTCTGAAAAATTAGGTATCAGTGATAAAACGGTTTCAAAATGGGAACGGGGAAACGGTTTCCCAGACGTATCATTACTTTTACCTCTATGCAGTGAACTGGATATTACAGTGAATGAACTTTTGTCTGGAGAACGGGTTTCTGAAGAGGATTATTGTAAAAAGGCGGAGGAAAATATGGTGAATTTAGTAAGAGAGGCAGGGGAAAGTAAGAAAAAAATAATGTTATCCGCATTGGTTTCGATGCTTGTGATCATAGCTGCGGTACCACTGTTTGTTGTTGCGGGTGCCCTGCCCATGAAGGATTGGATCCGGGTTTTGCTGGTCGTTATAGGTTTCGTTGTTATCTCGACGGGAATCGCGATTGCCTGTATCCTGGACAGGGAGGCAGGGGCTTTTGAATGTCCTTCGTGCGGGACTCGATTTGTTCCTGAGATGGGGGAGTATATCATGGGGCCGCATACGATCATGAAACGGAAGCTCAAATGTCCGAATTGCGGGGCGCACCGTTATTGTAAAAAGGTGTTAACGAAATAAACAAAGTGAGTTTGGGTTATTGAGAACGAATATGGGGCTGTCGGTTAATACCGATTTTTAAGCTTTGAATC
>CAJTTQ010000082.1 GCA_910579145.1 uncultured Eubacterium sp. | reverse complement strand
GGAAGGTTTTTGATGGGGTCATGATGAAGGTGTTTGCCGGGTGGTTACATAAAAGCGAAACCGAAGTTTACTAAAACAACCATTACCACAATCAGAACTGAATAAGTAACACAGCGTCAGAGTGTATAGAAACAATCCACATCAACACTTTATAACACTTATCGGAGGACGGCATGAAGCTGATCATGGTGCTTCCTGATGTGGTAAAGTCTCCGAAACTTCAGAATACAGTCACATACTGCGGGAACGGTACTCGCTTGGTGTCATGTCATAAGATTTTCGAAAAACTTTTCCAAAGTAAGCACTATCCGAGAAACCGCACTGCTGGCAGATGTCGGTAATAGTCATGCTGGTTTCTAAAAGTAATTTTTTTGATTGGTTCAAACGGTATTTCATCAGATAATCCATAGGACTTTGTCCTATGTTTTTCTTAAAGCAACGGGTGACTTCCCTTTCGCTGACACCGGCTGCTTTTGCTATTCCTGCTAAAGTGATTTTTTCAGGGTAATGATTATTGATATATGCTATCATACTGCGTAGACGGTTTGTTTGCTCTGTTCCTGCAATGTATTGGTTATCAGGGTTCTCCTGAAGCTCCTTAATAAGAAGGTTCCATGTTTCCGAGAGGATATTTCGGGTTTGGAATTCCGAATCTGTTTCGTTTTGCAATTCCTTTAAGTGATATAGGTTTTTCAGTATCAGATCGGCTGTTGAATGACCTCTGCGGATAATATGCACTTCAATCTGTCTGTTGTTAATGACTGGATTCAGATATTTTGTTTCAAAACGGCTCTTAAAATGTCCGCCTAAAAACACAGGATGAAAAATATGATTTATTTCTATTGTTTTCACGCCTGAACAAGCATTTTGTTTCATACACATTACATTGCTGTTGACAAAGAATCCGTCACCTTGACGGACTGTGTATTCGGCACCGATGGTTACAATTTTGCTAGTACCTTCCTGGATATATCCTAGTTCTAGTTCTTCATGCCAATGCCACGGAATCACAAAATTAGTTAAGTCACGCTTATGTAGGCAATAAGGATACTCTATTGTCATACCCTCAATGATTTCAACTTCATTTCTGTCTGTTTCAAAAACTTGCATACGTTCACCAGCCTTGTCTTTGCTATTAGTATGATTATAACATATCTGTCCTGATAATTCTATATTATGGCTTAATAATTATATTCTTACGGACATATTATCTGTATAATGATATTCATAAAGCGCGCTTGAAATTTAACAAGAGGAGGGCTGCTATGCAGACCTGTTCAAAGCATATGCACGTAACGATTTAAAAGTAAGCACTTGTAACATGAAAAAAGGAGGAAAATATCATGGCAAATAGTTTTGAGTTTTATGCACCGACAAAAGTGATTTTTGGAAAAGGGGCTGAAAATGAAACAGGAAGGCAGATAAAAGAATTTGGTGCAACCAGCGTTCTGATCGTATATGGCGGCGGGAGCGTGAAGCGTTCGGGATTGCTGGAAAAGGTGGAAAATGCGCTCGGTGATGCGCGGATCATGTTTTGCGAACTTGATGGCGTAGTTCCCAATCCGCATTTAGATAAGGTTTATGAGGGAATCCGTATCGGCAAATCAAAAAATGTTGATTTTCTTCTTGCTGTCGGAGGCGGCAGCGTGATTGATACGGCAAAAGCGATTGCGTATGGACTGGCTGAACCGGAGAAAGATGTATGGGAGCTGTTTGACCATACACGCATGGCAAAAAAGTGCATTCCGGTTGCCAGCGTATTAACCATTTCTGCGGCAGGAAGCGAAACATCGAAAGGATGCGTGATCACAAATGAAAAAACCGGAGAAAAGCGTGCTTATGATGATAATCTTGCCCGTCCGAAGTTTGCCATTATGAATCCGGAGTACACGAAATCCCTTCCAGATTACCAAACGGAGTCAGGATGTACGGACATTATGATGCACACGATGGAACGGTATTTTACCAATGGGGGCAATATGGAGATTACGGACGCTATTGCAGAAGGGTTACTGCGTACCGTTATGAAAAATGCAGTGATTCTGCATCAGAATCCAGGAGATTATGATGCGCGTGCGGAAATTATGTGGGCAGGGAGTATTGCCCATAATGACCTTACCGGCTGCGGAAATGATGGAGGGGATTTTATGACCCATAAACTGGAACACGAACTGGGTGGTATGTTTAACGTGACTCATGGTGCGGGGCTTGCGGCTATATGGTCAAGTTGGGCAAGATACGTTTGCGGGGAATGCCTGCACCGTTTTGTTCGCTATGCAAGGAATGTTATGGGTGTTACATTGGATGGCACAGACGAAGAAGTTGCGGAGGCTGGTATTTGTGAAATGGAGAATTTTTACCGCAGTATCGGGATGCCTACGAATCTGAATGAGCTTGGAATACATCCGTCGGATGCCCAGATAGAGGATATGGCAAAACGGTGTATGATTGCGGCAGGAACGGCAACAGGCTCTGCGAAAAAACTGAACCGAGAGGATGCAGTCCGCATTTACCAAAATGCCCGTGGCTAAAGAGGATGCGGACTATGTATCTTTTGGAACAGGGAAAGATATTACTTCGTTGAGCCATGGTTCTAATTTTACAGGTTCGCTCAATATTGATTTCCTGAGTGGCTGCATCAGCGCGTGGAACGATGATACGAAAGGATTTTATCAGCCGGTATATCAGTTTGAATTGTGAATAAGATTTATAAAACGTGTAAAAATAAAACAATAACGAAAGGAAGGATTCGGAAATGTACGATATTATTATTATTGGTGCAGGACCAGCAGGGATCAGCGCCGCCATTTACGGAAAAAGCAGGGGGAAAAATGTCCTTGTATTGGAAAAAAACCAGGTGGGTGGACTGATCGGAACGGTATCTACTGTCACTCATTATGCAGCCATCGTGGAGGGAGAATCCGGTCGATCATTTGCCGCGCGGATGAAAGAGCAGGCATTCAGCGCTGGTGTGGAGATCCGTTATGAAAATGTGATTGAGACAAAACTGGCAGGAGAAGTAAAAAAAGTCGTTACGGATAAACAAACGTATGAATCAAAAACCTTGATCCTGGCAAATGGCGGTTCTGGACGTATGCTGGGAATTCCTGGCGAGGACTTAAACGGTGTCAGATTAAATGCGCCGAAAGATGGTTTGGATTATAAAGGAAAACATGTTTATGTGATCGGCGGTGCAGACGGAGCTGTAAAGGAAGCTCTTTATCTGGCTAAAATAGCAGGAAAGGTAACGATCGTATGCGTGGAAGATGAACTTGTCTGTATTCAGGAGTTCAAGGATAAAGTCTCGACTTATGATAATATTGAGATCATGCCGCATGCAAGCCTCACTGCCGCTTATGGCAAGGAATGTGTGGAAGAACTTGAATTTACAGATAATCAGACAGGAGAGAAGCATAGGGTAAGGGATACCGGCTGCGGGGTTTTTGTATACGCGGGGATCATTCCGAATACGCAGATGTACACGGAATTAAAGTTGGAGGAAGGCTATATTCCGGTAGACGGCTCCATGCAGACGGAGATTCAGGGAGTATTTGCGGCAGGGGATCTGTGTGTGAAAAAAGTGAGACAAGTGGCCACGGCGGTTTCCGATGGCGCGATCGCAGGAGTTCATGCGGCGGCGGTGTGCGGAGGATGAATGATAAACCAATTGCTAATTTTACTGTTTATCTTATAGCACAGGACACTTGACAAATCCATACTTACACGATATACTAACATACAATTCGAAATCATAAAGACGATGACGGAGACGGTATATTTAATTTGAAAGTCACAGAGAGCCGCGTTTGCTGAGAAGCGGTACGAGTAGAGTAGATATATGATCCCTCCTGAGTTGCAGCACGAAAGCTTTGGCGAGTAGATGCTGACGGTTTTCTCCCGTCATAGAGAACGCATATGTTGGTATGTCGTAAATGGATAAAGAGCGCTCGAAATGCCTGCCGTTTACGGTAGGTTTTTTATATTGATCCAGAACCAGATCCAAACAGCCAGCATTTGTATGAAACAAAGATGGCTGTTTTTTCTATACAGGCAGGATGGGATGACAAAGTGACGATGTGGGATGATTTCGAAACTATATCAATTTTTTAGGAGGAAGGTCATGATAACAGAAACATTTGACGATCGCTCACAGGCGATCATCAACCCGCAAGTCAAGGAAAGCGCGCCACAGGTTGACGCGTGTATTTTAACTTTTTCCCACGAGATCGAATCCTTTGTGCTAAAGAATTACAATTGCCAAAGGATCGCGTCCTTTTGGTTTGCGACGGGTGAGACGCCGATCTACCGTGTGGATTACAAGGGGAAAAAATTCGCCTTTTACAAAACGTATGTGGGAGCACCTGCGTGTGTTGCTTCGGTGGAAGATACGCTATCGGAGATCCGGACGGATCACTATATCGTATTTGGCGGTGCCGGCTGCCTGAACAGGGAGATCGCGCATGGAAAGGTGATGGTGCCCACACAGGCATGGCGGGACGAAGGTACGTCCTATCATTATGCGCCGGCCTCAGATTATATTACAGTAAAAAATGCTGACGTCGTAGCCGGTTTTATGGAGGAAAACGGTATCCCCTATGTAAAAGGGAAGACATGGACCACGGATTCATTCTACAGGGAAACTATCAATAACTTTGAAAAGCGAAAAGCGGATGGCTGTATTTCGGTGGAAATGGAGTGCGCCGGCCTGCAGGCGATGTGCGATTTCAGGGGACTGGAATTATACACTTTTTTTACGAGCGGGGATCTGCTTGACGCGCCCGAATGGGATACCAGACGGGAGGAAGGACAGACGAAAGGGACCCAGCACGATACGGGTCATTTCGATATCGCGTTGGAATTGGCAGCATATGTCGTGGGGGGATCGGAGCCTGCGTGAGAAAAAATGTTGTTCGTTCCGGTAAGTTGTGTTACAATCAAATACAAGTATTTAGGAAAGCGTGGCGGTCTGGTGGTTTTTAAAAATGTAAACGATGAAACGTTTAGTGTCGAGTAGATCGTTCCGTTCTATCAGGGACACAGAGATATAGACCGCGCGTTTTTCTGGGGGTTAAACTGGAGAGCTGGAGAGCAGGCCGCAAGTAAATGAACTTACGTGGACAGAGAGAGAAGTGGTGAACATGATTTCAATCGCGGTGTGCGATGATGAAGTGGTCGAATGCTGCCGCCTGGCGCGGAAGATCAAAGAGAGTTTGGAGCAAATGAACATAATGTGCACGATCCGCCAGTTCTGCAGTGGCAGGGAGTTATTGCAGGCGCCGGAAAGTTTTGACATAATCTTTCTTGACATTATCATGGACGATCTCGACGGGATGAAAACGGCGCAGAAGTTCCGCGACCGGGCATGTGATAACATACTTGTTTTTGTATCTTCCAGCAGGGAGTATGTGTTCGAGGCCTATGACGTGGAGGCATTCCATTATCTGTTGAAACCGGTGGATGACAAAAAACTGGGAAATATACTGCGTAAAGCGGTGCACAAATCAGAGAGCCGTTCACAGGATTATATCATTGCCAGCCGGGAACGGCAAAAGAAGAAGCTGTTTTTGCATGGTATTTACTACTTTGAGGCGAAGGGAAGGATCCTTGACGTACACGGGGCGGACGGGATATTTACCTATTATGGACAGATCGGCCAGATGGAGGAAAAGCTGCGGGAAAAAGGCTTTTTCCGGTGTCATAAGAGCTTTTTGGCCAACTTGAGATATGTCAATAGTTATAACCGGCAGGAACTGATGCTCGACAATGGGGAGCGGATCGCCATTGCGAAGCGAAGATATGAGGCGTTTTGTCAGGAAATCCTCCGCTTCATGCGAGAAAGCGGGGGAATCGTATGATAATAGGTGCGTTTTGCCATGCGGCATATCTTTTTGCGGCTGCTCTGTTCTGCGGTCGATATCTGGGTGGTTCCGACCCAAAAGAAGCAGGCACAGGTTCCCATAAGAATGGATGGTTGTTTTTCCTTCTATCGTTTGTCGTCTATCTGCTGATCGAAACGGCGAATCAAAGTGTTTCGGGGCCGTATATCCTGTATTGTATGCTGAATCAGATCGTTTTCGCGGGACTGGTGCTGGTGCTGTTTCCAGCGGACAGGGAGAGAAAAGTGCTGGCGGCCTCGATGCTGTTGGCAGTCAGGGCGATGGTCACTCTTTTTTGCGAGTCAGGTTTATCATGTGTTCTGCTGTTTTGGCGGCATTTGGCAGATAAAGTTTCACAGCCTCTTCTGCGTGAGTGGGAGAATGCGCTGATCTGTTGTTTCAGTTTCGCGGCGGCGGTATGTGTGCTGTACTGGTTGTCAAAGCGTGTGGCGCCTATTTTTTTCGGGGGGACAGAGGAAGGTACAGGGGGAAATTTTCCAAGGTCTCGAAAATGGTATATTACGGTGGCGGTTCCGCTGCTCGTGCTCGTCCTTATGCTCGATGTGGCCGAATGGGGGGCGAGCAACGGTATCATGATTCGGAGTGAAGGCGGCCGTATGGGACTGTATTATGATCAGATCTTCAGCCATGTGCAGGTTTGTGTCCAGACTCTTTTATCCATGTGTGCGGCTGGTTTTTATGTGTTCGGGATGGAACGAATCGTCGAGGAACAGCGAAGGAGCTTCCATTATCACGCACAGGCTGCCGTCTACAAAATGATGGCGGAGCAGTACCGGCGGACGGAGCGGCTGCGGCATGATATGAAGAATCATATTATCGCGCTGTCGGGGCTGTGTAAGGATAAGGAATGGGAAAAAATCGGACATTATCTAAAACGGCTGGAGAGCGCCGGTCTGGATGAGGACGGCGATCTGACGGGAAGTAAAGTCGTGGACGCGCTTCTGTGCGGGAAACGACAATGGGCCAAAAAGGAAAAGATACGATGGGAGTGTGATGTGCAGATTCCGCGCGCATCCGGCATCAGTGAGTTTGACCTGTGCATCATATTTGGCAATCTGCTGGATAATGCGCTGGAGGCTTGTGAGCGGATGTCTGGCGAAGACCGTTTTATCCATATGCAGGCGGGGATGGCGAAAACATATTTTCTTCTGGAGATCAAAAATAGCACGGATTCCACAGTGTCGTTTGACGCCACGGAAAAGCGGAAGGCTGGAATGACGCAGAAAGGAAATACGATCGAGCATGGGATCGGCCTGCAAAATGTCAGCGATGTGGTGGACCAGTACAATGGATCGATGAATATCGAGGTGGAAGACGGAATTTTCACAGTTGCGATTTTACTGCCGCGGAGGGATCCCGCCCGCACATGACATCAAACGAACTGTTTGATACATCAAGTTCATAGCGTCCGTTCGTTCTGCCGAAAAAATAATTGACAAAATTTTTTTAGCAATACGAGGAGGTGGCGTCATGAATACAAAAACAATGGAGGGGCTTGTCGGAGCCGGAACGAATATGAAAATGACCGAAACGCCCATGCGGGTCTTTAAGGAGGCAAGGCGCAGGGGCGACATTGCTACGATGGAGAGGGCGATGGGGTATGTCAGTGAATTTTCGGAGCGGTCGGGAGATTACAAGTCCGAGGCCGATCAGGGGATGAAGGAGGACGCGGAAGAAGCGAGGAAAAAGGCGGAACTGGAAGCGGAAAAAGCGATCCAGAAGCGCAAGGAAGAGCGTGAACAACAAAAAGAGCAGCTGGAAGAGAGCAAAAATAAGGATCAGGATAACGTTGTCGATGTGGTGGAGATCAGCGGGGATGGAAAAGGACTGAGCCAAAGCGACGGAAATCCGGCTTATACGGGAACAAAACCCGCCGGAACAGAGACGGTGGGAGTGGAACCTGTTAGGACGACGGCTGCGGGGACAAACGCTGTCGGGACAAGGGCTGTCAGTACAGCCGCTGCAAAAACGCCTGTTACCTATACGAAGGCGGGAACG
The DNA here is from genome assembly GCA_910579145.1 of uncultured Eubacterium sp. Classification (GTDB taxonomy): domain Bacteria; phylum Bacillota; class Clostridia; order Lachnospirales; family Lachnospiraceae; genus Eubacterium_F. The sequence continues at coordinate 3,417 of CAJTTQ010000082.1, read as the reverse complement.
GTGGCGCGCACCGGGCAGCAGGGGAAGGAAATTTTCGTGTCGGTATAATCATGATCGTATCTGTATCTTGATGCAGGCCGCCCGTCGAACGAATGGTTCACGATCCATGTTCAGGAAAAAAGAAGGAGAGGAATTGAGTGATGAAACATAGTGGAACTCCATATCTGGAGACCGACCGGTTGATCCTCAGAAGATTCGTGAGCGAGGACGCGGCGGCGATGTATAAAAACTGGGCGTCGGATGATGAGGTCACTAAGTATTTAATATGGCCGACCCATTCCAGCCCGGACGTCAGCCGGGGCGTGATCGGGGAGTGGGTAGATTCCTATGAAAAGGATGATTTCTACCAGTGGGCGATCGTGTTAAAAGAACTAGGTGACGAACCGATCGGCAGCATCTCTGTCGTCGAATGGAAGGAAAAGGTTTCGGCGGCGCATATCGGCTACTGTATCGGGAGAACGTGGTGGCATCAGGGGGTCACATCGGAGGCGCTGCGGGCGGTCATGGATTTTTTGTTCGAGGTTGTCGGCGTAAACCGCGTTGAATTACGGCATGATCCGCGCAATCCCCATTCGGGCGGGGTCATGAAAAAATGCGGCATGAAATATGAGGGAACGCTGCGCTGTGCGGACCGGAATAATCAGGGAATATGCGACGCCTGTTATTATGGGTTGTTAAGGGCGGAATGGGAAGAACGGAGGGAAAAATTTTCTTGACGCAGTCCGATCTTTCTGCTAATATGAAAGTGTTCACTTGCATGGAGGTGGTAATTTGGACGAGACAAGTCAAAAGATCATTGATGCAGCCATGATTTTAGTCCGGGACAGAGGCTACGTAGCTACGACGACGAAAGAGATTGCGAAAGCGGCCGGCGTAAATGAGTGTACGCTGTTTCGCAAATTTAAAAATAAGAAGGATATTGTCCTGCAAGGCGTCAGCCAGGCACAATGGCGGGCCGGCGTCACGCAGGATATTTTCAAACAGGTGACCTGGGATCTGCAGACAGATGTGGAAATGTTTATGCGGGCCTATATGGATCGGATGACGCCGGATTTTGTAAATTTATCGATCGGTCTTCGGGCGCCCCAGCTATACGAAGAGACGTCTCCGATGATCATGAAAGTCCCACAGGCGTTTCTTACGTCGTTTACCGATTACCTGAAGCAAATGTATGAAAGAGGAAAGATTGCGCAGGCGGATTTTGAGGCGCTGTCCCTGACTATTTTTTCCGCCACCTTTGGCTATACATTTCTGAGCGCGTCGTTCGGGGATCGGTTATCACCAGTGGAAAAAGAGGACTATATCAAGCAAAGCGCGCAGATGTTCATAAAAGGACTGGAGAAATAAAACCGCGGGCACTGCCCTGGTTTGGTGTGGAGAGGAGAACCGCACGGTACCGGGAGCCAGTGCTAAAAAAATACATGTTATGCAAGCAAGTACACGCATACAGTGTTCCAGAATGGAGGATGATCATGAAAATTACAGGTGCACAACTTTTTGTAAAAGCATTAAAAGAGGAATCCGTTACGACTCTGTTTGCCTACCCGGGCGGTCAGGTGATCGATCTGTTTGATGCGCTTTACAACGAGACCGAGATTGATGTTATTTTACCGCGCCACGAACAGGGACTGATCCATGCGGCGGACGGTTATGCCCGGGCGACGGGAAACCCCGGCGTCTGTCTGGTGACGAGCGGGCCGGGAGCCACAAACCTTGTCACCGGGATTGCGACGGCCAATTATGACAGTGTGCCGCTCGTATGTTTTACGGGGCAGGTGCCGACACAGCTGATCGGGAAAGACTCGTTTCAGGAAGTAGACATTGTAGATATTACAAAAAGTATATGTAAATACGCCGTTACCGTCCGAAAGAGAGAAGATCTGGCAGACATTATACAAAAGGCGTTTTACATAGCGAAAACAGGAAAACCCGGCGCTGTGGTCGTTGATCTGCCAAAGGACATCCAAAGAGCATATGGCAGCGATGCGTATCCGAAAGAGACTGTGAGCGGGAAAAATGGGTCAGATCTTTTGGTGGATCTAGAACAGATCGACAAAGCGGTACAACTTTTGCATCATGCCCGCAGACCAGTTTTTTTGATCGGGGGCGGCGTAGGGATAGCCGGTGCCAGTCAGGAGTTGACACAGCTGGCAGAGCGGACCGGTGCGCCTGTGGTCACAACGATCATGGGAAAAGGGACGATCCCGACTGCGCATCCGTTGTATGTCGGAAATCTCGGCATTCACGGAAGTTACGCAGCCAACTGTGCCATCAATAACTGTGACGTCCTATTTGCGATCGGAACGCGTTTCAACGACCGGATCACGGGAAAGCTGGAAGAATTTGCGACAAAAGCAGCGATCATCCATATTGACATTGACGCGGCGTCCATATCCCGGAATGTGACCGCCAGCGTCCCGATCGCAGCAGATGCGAAGCAGGCTATCCGTGCATTACTTGAAAAGGCCCGGCCGCTAAAGGTCGATGAGTGGCTGGGGGAGATCCATGACTGGAAAAAGAAGTATCCCATCGACCGGGGAGGGGTGGGAGTAACGCCATCGAAGATCATGGAAGCGGTCAACGAGATATTTACCGATGCCATTATCACGACGGACGTAGGTCAGAATCAATTATGGGCCACCCAGTTTTTGGAACTGGACGCCAACAAAAAGTTGCTCACATCTGGCGGAATGGGCACGATGGGCTACGGCTTCCCCGCAGCGGTTGGAGCGAAACTCGGCAGTCCGCACAGAGATGTTTTGGTCATAACGGGCGACGGGGGGATGCAGATGAACATTCAGGAAATGGCGACGGCGGTCGTTTATGAGCTGCCCGTCATCATCTGCCTGCTAAACAACGGATATCTGGGAAACGTCCGCCAGTGGCAGGAACTGTTTTATGACAGGCGTTACGCGGGAACCTGCTTGCGTTACCGGAGAAGCTGTGCGTCCGGCTGTCATAAACCAGGTCATCGCTGTCCCGAATATACGCCTGACTTTATCAGGCTGGCGCAAAGTTACGGGGCAGAAGGGATCCGCGTGACAAAAGAAGATGAGATAAAAAACGCGTTTGTGCGCGCGAAGGAAAATAGAACAACGCCAACTTTGATCGAATGTATCATTGAGAGGGAAGCGAATGTCATGCCGATCGTTCCGCCGGGAAACGCTCTTCATGAAATGATGCTCGAAAATGATCGTTGAAACGGAGAGGGGAAAATGGAAATAATAAAACGAAGAATGTGCATAATATACAAAAAAGAAAGTGAGAATTTGTGAAAGATTTTGAATGATTTTGATTGACATTGAACGAAATTGACGGTATACTCATATTAGAACAAAACTAGAGATGAGCAAAACGCACTAATTCAATAGCGGGGTTTGGCAGTTAGCCTTTGTGTATTCTGAATATAGGTTTTTG
>CAJTTQ010000081.1 GCA_910579145.1 uncultured Eubacterium sp. | reverse complement strand
GTCCACGAAAACAACGAGATTACAATTCAATTTAACTTTGCCGACCAACACAAGCGTATTGTTGAGTTTATCGAAAACAACCAACATAACCTTGAACTGATAAAGTCCAACAACGCCGTGTAACGATTAGCGGCGTGTTGGTATCAAATCTTTAGGCAAAGTTGTCTATAAATCTATGCACCTTTTACACCTAACAGGGCATAGATCCCCTGCTCCAGCTGTATGTTTATGCCGGACAGCACCTGTTTCTTCTTAAAACGTTTACTTACATCACTTATTTGCAGCATCCTGAAGCCCTCCCTGATACAGGCACATGGAACTACTCTTCTCCACCATCGCTGTTCCCAAATGGCTGATCGGGACTGCCATAAAATATAACGTGTCATAATCCTGATCTGACCGCATTTCCGTAAAAAGACTACCCTCATACATATGTTTACCGTCAAGAGAAAGGTCTATATATTTCGCACCGTTGGAAAAATTGACAGGCTTATGCCCAATGTACGCGCTGACCCGGTATTCAGCGGCCATTCCGCCGAGAATGCAAAACGTGATTTCTTTCTCTTTTTGACCCCGCTCTGTTTCAAATCGAATCCCTTCATCTAATTCATTATCACTTTTGCCATTTTCATTTCCGTGTTCGTATTCCTTTCTTTTTTCTTTTGAAATCGTATCCATTTTTTCAGGAACGATCTTCTCCTTTGTTTTCTCACACGTCCCGGTAAGAACCAGTTCCCACGGCATGACCTGGGAAATTTTATGCGAATTGCCATAAGATCCACTTCCGTTCTCTGGCTGGCGTCCCGGATCATACATACACAAAAAGTGGATCCGGTGCTTTTGTTTCTTTTCATCTATTTTCGGTATAAAAAAAACAGAAAGAATCGTTTTCTTATCTTCGACTTTAACCGTATGCTGCTCGGCTGGTATCCCCTGTGGTTCCAACGCGTATTCTTGTAAAATTCCATCTATATAGATCAGTACCGCACATTCAAAACTGCAATGCTGGGGATCCACCTCAAAGTCCACCTGCAATACTCCTCCGTCATAGGGAATCTGCCCTTTTTCTTCCTCGTAATTATCTACTCCAAAACTAAAACCCACCTGCTCATTTGGCTCATTTTCTTCTATTTCTTCCAGATCAAAATACGGTTCGTCCTGCCCCTCTTCCCCAACTGCCTCATAACCTTTTTCCGACTCTCTCTGACACCCCAAAAAACAGATTGCCGCAAACAGGATCAGAGCGATCCTGTACATTTTTTTGTTATCCGTCATTGATCCATATCCTCCTGTTCAAAATACCATATCTCCGATACGTATTGCGGAATTTCCTTCTTCCATTGAAATTTGCTCTGTTGAAAAGAATAACAGGAAATTTTAGTCCTGCTCTCGTTATCCATCCTCTCATAGCTGAGGTAAAAGTTCCCTTCATCTGAAACGATAACTTCCTGACTTTCGTCTTTCTTCTGAAATATGTAGTTCTCCTTGACCCCATTGTCATCCAGACAGGTAATATACCCCGAAGAGGAAACTCCTTTTTCACGGAGTCCGTCAACAAACAACATTTTATTGCCCATCAAATGCCCAAAATTCTTTTCTTCCTGTACAGAGACCACTTTCCCGGTATCACGGTTGATTTCGCCGAAGCAAGGCAAACTTGTCTCATCTTCATCATTTGTTTTAAAGTACATGCCGGTAAAAAACAAGGTTTTTTCGTGCTGGGATACAGCCAGTTCTGCAATCCGATTTACCTTACCTACACTTTTGTCCATACCTTCAATCCTGCAGATCAGCCGTTGATTTCGCCCGTTGTAATCACATTCGTTTACTTCCTGATACCACTCGCCATTTTTAAGCTTTTCTTTGGTGTACACAATTTTTTTATCTCCCGGCAGCACACAATAGTTTCTGTTCCAGCCATCCACGAATGAATCCAAAGACAAACCAGAAGTTCCCTGACGCCCTGCACCGAAAAATCAGTTCCGTGCGAAACGACTGCCAGTCCTTTTTCCTCAATGAGAGGCTCACAGCTTTCATACGCCTCCCGCAGGCATTCGCTGACAGACACCTCCGCCATCTGCACCTCCTCTTCCTGCACCCTGGCTAGAAGCAGTAACTGACTTGACATCTGCTGCATACGGCGGCTTTCGCTGTGGATGTAACTTAGTGCCTGGATCTGCCTGTCCGGGTCTGCATTTCCTCGAAGCAGATATTCCGAATAACCGCCGATCGAAGTGAGCGGCGTGCGGAGTTCATGTGCCAGATTTGCCACAAACCGCTGCTGTGACTCGATCTTATTCTGCACGGCTGCCGTCATGATATTAAAGTCCGTGCCAAGCTGCGCGATCTCGTCCGTCCCATGCACCGGAATCCACTCATAATTGCCATCCGCAACCTCCCTCGCCTTCTGTGACAGGCGGTCAAGGGGCCTCGTCAGCCTGCGCATCATAATGTAGAGCACGACCGCCAGCACGGCGGACAGGACTCCGCTGAGCAGTAAAAAAATCATCTGCAGCTTGTCCCACAGTTTCGTCAGTCCGGTAAGGGAGCGGACCGCCGCCAGGCGGTACGTCATATTATTGATCGTAAACACCGAGATCACATAGGCGGTCTGTATCCCCTCCCGGCGCCGGATCGTTATGACATCCTCCGGCAGATCATCCTCCATCTGCACTCCCTCGCTGGCAAACACCTTCGTATCATTCTGCCATAACACGAACGAAAGGCTGTTCTCGCGGAACATCCTCTCATACTCCTGCATGATTGAAAAAAACTCCTTCTCTCCCGGCGCCTTTTTTCCAAAAGCGGCAATATCATTCTCCAGCGACCGCCGGATCACCTCATTTTCCCCGATCATACGCTTCTTTTCTTCTGCCATATTATGAGAATAGGAAATGTAAAAAACAGTGATAATACCGCTGTTTAGAAAGATAAGAAATAATAAGAACACAGAAAAATAAATCTTTTGCCAAAATTTCATTCCAGATCCTCCAATCGGTATCCCATCTTATACACAGTCTTTATGTTCTGTTCAAGTCCAAGTTTTTGACGGAGTTTCTGGATATGAACATCTACCGTTCTCGTATCCCCTGAAAAATCATATCCCCAGGCCAGTTCCAAAAGCTTCTCCCGCGAAAGCGCAATGTTGCGATTCCTCACAAGTGTTTCAAACAGTTCATATTCCTGCGGCGTCAGATCAGCCGGAACACCGCCTTTATACACTTTTCTGCCCTGCATGTCGATCGTTACGCCACCGATCGAGATCCCCTGCTCATCCGACCCATTCCGGCGCAAAATGACATTGACCCGGGCTAACAGTTCCACGATCTCAAACGGTTTGACGAGATAATCGTCCGCTCCCGCCCGGAACCCTTTCATTTTATCTTCGATCCCCTCTTTGGCCGTGACAAACATGACCGGCATATCCTGGCAATACTCCGCCAGCTTAAACCCATCGAGTCCCGGCAGCATGACATCGAGCAAGACGAGATCAAATCCCCCGTCTTCCAGCGCTTTTTTCGCCTCCCAGCCGTCTGCTGCCGAACTGCATTGATGGCCGACCAATTCTAAATTCCAACAGATGAGATTTCGTATCGTTTCCTCATCTTCCACTACAAGTATATGTGCCATTTCCCCCTGTTCCTCCTATTCGCCAATTGAATCCTCCGTCGTGTCCAAAATATCCTGAACCGCGTATTTCGGCCTCGCCTTTGTCTCCATATACACCTTGCCGATGTATTCTCCCACGACGCCGATGGCCAGCAGCTGCAGGCCGCCGAGCGCCCAGATCGATACGATCAGGCTGCTCCAGCCAGGCACCGTATCCCCGATCGCGAACTGCCAGATCGAGTAGGCAAGCATCAATATACTGATAAAAAAGATCACAAAACCAAGCCCCACGATAAACCGGATCGGTTTGACGCTGAACGAAGAAATGCCGTCAAACGCAAGCGCGAGCATTTTTTTCAGCGGATATTTACTCTCTCCCGCAAACCGCTCATGCCGCTCATAATAAACCTTATCCGACGGATAGCCGATCAACGGAATCATCCCCCGCAAAAACAAATGTACTTCCTTATAGTTCTCAAGCTGGTCGAGCACGCGTTTACTCATCAGACGGTAATCCGCATGGTTAAACACGATATCGACACCCATCCACGCCATGAACTTATAAAACCCTTCCGCGGTCGCCTTCTTAAAAAAAGTATCCTTTTTCCGGCTGCTCCGCACACCGTACACGACATCGTTTCCCTCATAGTATTTCGCGATCATCTCATCAACCGCATTGACATCGTCCTGCAGATCCGCGTCGAGCGAAATCGCCACATCCGCATGTTCTTTCGCGTACATCAGACCCGCCAGCACCGCATTTTGATGTCCACGGTTCCGGGATAGGTTCAGTCCGCTCACATGCGCGTACTCCTCATGCAGGCGGCTGATGATCATCCACGTCTGATCTTTCGAACCGTCATTGACAAATAAGATCCGGCTGGCAGCGCTGATCTTTCCAGCGCCGATCAGTGCCTCGACTTTCGCACTGAGCTGTTTTGCCGTCTCGTCGAGCACTTCCTCTTCATTATAACAGGGCACTACCAAATATAAAATATGTTTCTCCCTCATACTGTATCTTCCCTTCACTAGTTTTAGCAGCTTATCAATAAGTGCGCCAGCACTTCGTTATATCAACTATTTTATATCATGGCCGATTCCGTGTCAAATTTTATTTCCTGAAATCCTTTCCTTTAATTGACATACTCTCCAAATGTGGTAAAATAGAATTTATGAACTAAGGTGAGAGATTGTTGTTTGATTATTTAGAGAGAATGGAATATGAATGAACGCTTAAACTATAAACTGAGACAGGACTTATCCTGTATAAAAAACAGAATCAAATTCAAATGCTGCCGGATGATCTACATGACGCAGGACAAAATGGTCATGTTTGAATCCTTCCACGGAAAACGGTGCGGGGACAGCGTAAAAGCGATCTACGACGCGATGGTGTTCGACGAAGCGTTCCGCGACTACACATTTGTGTGGGCCTTTACGGATCCGGACGCCCACAGGGATCTTTTGGACAATCCGCACACGATCCTTGTCAAAAAAGGATCGACCGATTATTTCCGCTATTATGCCGCCTGCCGCTTTTGGATCAATAACGTGAGCATCCCGGATTTCCTCGTACCGGGAAAAGGCCAAGTATATATCGAGACATGGCACGGCACCCCGCTCAAGCGGCTCGGCTGTGACATTGAGACAGACAGCGACCCGAGACAGTCGAAAAAGCGCATGCACAGGCGTTACCGGATCAAGGGAAAGAAAGTCACCCGCTTCCTCTCCCCCTCCCCGTACTACAGTGAGCGGATGGCAACCGCGTTCGGGCTGCGAAAGAAAAACAAAAAAATATTTGTCAACACGGGCTATCCGCGAAACGACGCGCTCTTTCACTACACCGCGGAGGATGTCACGCGCATACGTGAAACACTCGGCATCCCCGAAGGAAAAAAAGTCATTTTGTACACCCCTACCTGGCGTGACACCGACTACAGCCCGGAACAGGGGTTCCAATACAAACATCCGGTCAACCTGAAAAAAGTAGTCGAAAATATCCCTCCAGACTGCGTGCTTTTATTCCGGGCACACCACCAAAACGGCCTGGCGGAAGTGATCGAGAGTTCTGACCGGATCATCGATGTCACAAACGTGGATGATATCAACGAATTGTATATCATCAGCGACCTGATGGTGACCGACTACTCTTCTACGATGTTTGATTTCAGCAACCTCAAACGTCCGATGGTCTTTCACATGTATGACCGGGAAGAATATGAGGAAAAGATCCGGGGATTTTATTTCGATCTTTCCCTGCTGCCCGGCCCGATCACAAAAACCGAGGAAGAACTGGCGCAGGCCATCAGCCGGCAATTATCCTCGTTCGACTACGCTTCCGATGAGACGTATCAGACCTTTCATGAAACATTTAACAAATGGGAGGACGGACAGGCCGCCCACCGCGCCATTGAGCGGTGCATCACGATCGCTCCCCACAAAAAAGGACTTTGGGAACGTTTTGTCCTGAACTACAAAAAAATCGCGAACCGCGTCCATATCCTGTATACGATCGTCCGCTATAACATCACAGGTTTTTTTAACAAGCAAGGATTGTTTTTGAACAACAACGGACGCCGGCTCATGGATATGAAAGATTCCCACAAAGGAGAGCGCTGTTTCCTCATCGGCAACGGCCCGAGCCTTTCACCGGATGACCTGAATTTATTAAAAGACGAATATACTTTCGCGACAAATATGGTCTACAAAATTTTTGACAAGACCGACTGGCGTCCCAGTTTCCACTGTGTATCGGACAGTATTTACGCAACCAAACTAAGGGATGAAATATATAATAATATCAAATCCCCATTGTTTACGATCGAAAAGACCTATCATAAAATGACGAAGCGGACGCTCGATACGACATACGTCCACACGATCGCCAGCGAGAGGTATAAAGTCAAAGGAAATCTGTTTGCCTACTGCATGGTAAAGGCGACTGTTCTTTCACTGGCGGCAGAATTTGCCTTCCACATGGGATTTTCCGAGATCTATCTGCTCGGCGTGGACTGTACGAACCCCCATGCGGCCGGCGGTCATTTTACGGAAAATTACACGACAAAAGAAATCGCCCAGACCGATATATCCCGTATTAAGACACGTATGAAACAGGAAAATGTCACGACTGAGCAGATCGGCGAGCATATCATCGACCGCTCACTCGTCGTATACCGGCTCCTGAAACAGTACGCGGACAAACACGGGATCCGTATTTACAACGCGACGCGCGGCGGAAACCTGGAGATTTTTCCGCGGGTGGCGCTGGAGGACGTCCTTGCCTCGGACGGGCATAGTGTGAATAGAACGACTAAGCTTTCAAAAAACGAAAGCTAAGAAGATCTACAGCAGCAGAGCTGCCTATTCACACGGTTCAAGTATTATTTGTTATTCGCAAAAAAGCCACGGAACTGAAGTTCCGCGCAGAAATGAGGAAAATCATGAAAATAATAGGAGTCATCCCCGCCAGATACAAATCGAGCCGTTTTCCGGGAAAACCATTAGTGGATATATGCGGCAAACCGATGATCTGGTGGGTATACCAGCAGGCGATGAAAGTCACGGAATTTGATGCCGTTTACATCGCGACTGACGACGAGCGTATCAAAGCAGCCTGTGAGGAACATAATATGAACGTAGTCATGACTTCCGATCGTCATCAGACCGGTTCGGACCGCGTAGCTGAAGTAGCCACAAAAGTCGAAGGCGACCTGTTTATCAACATACAGGGAGACGAACCTGTGATCAATCCCGACATGATCCGGGAAGTCATCTCCATCTTTTTCGAAGATGAGACCGTCACATTCGGAAGCCTGAAAAAAGAAATCACGGACCCAGAAGAAATCAAAGCGACAAGCACGGTAAAAGTAGTAACCGACCAAAAAGGAGACGCGATGTATTTTTCGCGCTCCGTCATCCCGTCAAATGTAAAAGACGGCAGCCTGGCACGCGTATTCCGCCACGTCGGGATCTACGCGTATAAACGTGATTTTTTGCAAGCTTTTTCCCAAATGTCCCAGACTGAACTAGAACTCGGTGAGGGGATCGAGCCGCTCCGCGCGATGGAACGCGGTTATAAAATGCGCCTCAAGGAAACGAAGCACTCTTCGATCGGCGTCGATCTGCCGGAACATGTGGAAAAAGTGGAGCGGGTGATCAAAGGGATCGATACATTGGACTAATTGCCCGTATACCGTATAACAGAGAAATGAGGGAAAAAAATGAAACGCGTACAATTACTGGACTGCACGCTGCGAGACGGCGGTTATCTCGTAGATGCACAATTTGGAAATACCGTGATCAAAGGAATGATCAAAGGCCTGACAGACAGCGGCATCGACGTGGTGGAATGCGGTTTTTTAAAAGACGAGCCGCACACGAAAGGAAGTACGATCTTTAATAACGCCGCGCAGCTGCGCCCGTTTTTACCGGAAGACCGCAGACAGGCTTCGTTTGTCTGCCTCGCGGACTACAGCCGCTACACCATTTCCAATCTGGAGCCGTTTGACGGCACTTCGATTGACGGCGTGCGCGCCTGTTTCTTTAAAAACGAACGCTATGATGTCATTGATTTTTGTAAAGAGATCGTGGAAAAAGGCTATAAATTATACGTACAGCCGGTCGACATCCTAGGTTACACCGACTCGGAACTGCTCGAACTTCTTGAACTCATCAATCCGCTGGAGCCGTATGCGTTTTCGATCGTCGATACCTTTGGCTCGATGTACAAAGAAGACCTGCGGCGCGTCTTTTACCTCATCGACCGCAACTTAAATGCGGTATCGCGCATCGGTTTCCATTCGCATAACAATCTTCAGATGTCCTTTTCGCTGTCACAGGAGTTCGTCGATATGACACAGGGACTGCGGAAAGTCGTGATCGACGCGACGATGGCCGGTATGGGACGGGGCGCCGGCAACACAAATACCGAACTCGTTATGCAGTATATGAACCGCAAGTACAATGTCGGATATGATATTGATATCGTCCTCGACCTGATCGACAACTACATCGACGGCATACGGAACACCTGCAGCTGGGGGTATTCGACCGCCTATTTCCTGGCCGGTTCGTACAGCGCCCATGTCAACAATATCTCCTACCTGACGGCAAAAGCCGGTATATCCAGCCGCGATATCAACTATCTTTTGAACCGCATCGGCAGCGAGGCGAGAAAGCGGTACGATTACGACCTGCTCGAGAAGGCATATCTCGAATACAACGGAACGATCAAAGACGACGCGAAAGAGGTCGCCACCCTGAAAGAGACGCTGCACGGAAAAGACATCCTCATGCTCCTCCCAGGCCACAGCATCGTCTCGCATAAAAAAGAAATCCTGGCGTACTGCGCAGAAAAAAAACCGATCGTGATCAGCGTCAACCTGCTCTCTCACGACTATCCGATCAATTACGTCTATTTCAGCAATAAAAAACGATACAACTACTGGAAAAGCGCAAACCGTTTTGATGAGTACAAAAAAATCGTCACGTCAAATGTGACGAATATCGAAGAAAAGAACCAATTGATCATTGATTTCACCCGCCTGATCAAATGCGGCTGGGATCAGCTTGACAATTCCGGCATACTGCTTCTGCGCCTTTTGGATGAACTGGATGTCGCTTCGATCGCGATGGCCGGATTCGACGGTTACAGCCACGATTCCAGCAGTACAAACTACATGCACAAAGAGATGGAAAAGACGAGAAACACATTAAATGCCGATGACGCGAACCGGGACGTGCAGAGTATGCTCGAGGACTACATTAACACAAGGCAGTCCGACTGCCCGATCCATTTCCTCACGCCGTCCCGCTTTGAAATCAATAAATAGTTCAGGAGGACACATATGAAAAAAACAATCGACCTGAAGCAGATCAAACTGTTTGCGATGGACGTGGACGGAACACTTACCGACGGCCATATTTATATGGGAAATGACGGGGAAATGTTCAAAGCATTCCACGTTCACGACGGTCTCGGCATCAAACTGTTAAAACACTATGGGATCATTCCAGCGATCATCACCGGAAGACAGTCGAACATCGTAGAAAACCGGTGTCGCGAGATTGGACTGACAGAATTTTATCAGGGTGTGAAAAATAAAGCCGCAAAACTTGCGGAACTCATGGAACAATACGGACTCACCGCAGAACAGGTCGCCTATATCGGCGATGATATGAACGATCTGAGCGCAGTCAAAGCCGCCGGGGTTACATTTGCCCCGGCAGACTGCGCGGAAAGCCTCAAACCTTTTATCGATATCATTCTTACGAAACCGTCCGGACAGGCGCCGGTGCGGGAAGCGGTTGATCTCATTTTGCAAGACCGCTATGATTTCAGGGAGTTTTTGGATTTATGATGTTTTTTGATGCCGGAGAGGAAAAGATAAGGTTCATATTCGTGCACCTTTTTATCAGGCAGACTTCTCTTTCAATATGATCCCAAGTCTCACGGTAGGAACCTGGCGCCGCTGCACCGCTGATATAGGAAATAAATTCGCTGGCCTTCCCCTCGTATCGTTCCGCAAATTCGTCTGCCAGGATCATCTTTTCTTCATCCGTAAATGGTTTCAGTTCACCCACCAACACATGCTCTAAATTTGCAGAATTATAATAGATTCGGTAAGGAATATGGTTAATTTGGGATGTCTGTCTCAATTTAAAAAACATTTCCCTCTTATGATGGTTTCTGCGGATCACCTTTCCCACATGATTTGTTTCCATATATTCTTCATGATACTGGATCGAATCGACATCTGCTTCCCTTACTCTATCATCCTGCAGAAACGCACCATCTACATCCGTGATATGTATGATCTTCAAAAAATCCGACACTTCGTATCGGTATCGTTTCCGAACCTCATCTACAAGCTCATTTATCCTTTTCACGATTTCATCTTTTGAGATATGAACATCACTCGTAACATCACCGTGGACTACGACAAATTTTATCTCACAGGTTTCAAAATATTCTTCCAGGATCGTACCCAGCGCCGCCTTATCGCTCTGTCCTTCCACGATAAATACGATCACCTTTTTCTCATAATTTGCCATTGTTTACTTTTCTCCCCGCCTTTCGAAACGCTCGCGCCATTTTTAAGCTATCGGTTGCCTCATAGATCAATTCCTCCTGTCCGCCCAATGTAATACTGCGCAAATACATATCTCTCTGATTATTTGTCGGCTTTACATTTTTCATGCGGATATACCGGTTTTCCGGATTTGCAGTAGACAAAACGATACAATCCTTATCAAGCATCTCCAATGCCCGCAGATTATGCGAAGTAAAGATCAACTGCCCCTTTGCGCTCTCCTGAAAAACAGAAAGGAGTTCTCCCAGCATATACTCAAAGATCCCGGCATCCAACTCATCAATAGCCAGACAGACAGATTCATTTCCAAACGCCAGAATCAGAGCATTCAAAATAGAGATCAGCTTAATGATCCCCTCGGATTCCATGCGGATCGGGAGAGAAGGAATATTTTCCCGTTCTGATGTCAGTTCGACCTTATATCCCTCCTGCCCGTCATCCATCAATTGTGTTCCGTAGTATCGGATTCCAATTTTCATTCCCGGAATGATCGTAAATAACACACTGTTGATCTGTTCCACGATCGTTTCTAATATTGCTTTCTCTTTTTCATAAATGACAACCGGCCCCGCAAGAGGAATCGGCAGATCACCCTTCAGTCCGATTTCATCCTGCTCGATCCGGAATGCCATCGGCAGAAAAAAATTCGCGGAAATAAACCCCGAAT
>CAJTTQ010000080.1 GCA_910579145.1 uncultured Eubacterium sp. | reverse complement strand
CATTTACAATTTTTCATGGTGGGTATAGCGCAGTTGGTTAGCGCGTCAGATTGTGGCTCTGAAGGCCGTGGGTTCGAATCCCATTACCCACCCTTTCCTATCATTTTCATGTAGGATGTTGGGCTATCGCCAAGGGGTAAGGCATAGGACTTTGACTCCTACATTCGCTGGTTCAAATCCAGCTAGCCCAGGACAAACAAAAATAAGGGGCATATCCCCAAAGAGGAACATAGCGGGGATATACTCCGTTTTTTTATTGGAAAAAAATCATCTTTTAATCACAGTTTTCCTCTTCATCTTCATCACTCAGGACCGATTTACGTGAAACAAGCATCTCCTCGGTAAAATAATCCCGATCCACTCTCCCGTGGATCCCTTCGACTCTTCCGGCATCCGTATACTGCCATCCTGCCCAGCGCCTCCAGTGATTCCGCATATCCGGCCGCGCCACTCCGTAATCAGCGATCCAGAGCGGATACACCGCGAGCCGCGCATCAAACGTATTTGTCGCATTATTGGCATCACTGTAGATCGCTACCCGTCTGCCAGTCACCTCCCGCAGTTCCTGAAGAAAGGCAACGGAGATCTCATTGATCTGATCCTTTGAAAGATTGTCGAATGACTCAAAATCCATAACCGGACAGCCGTGATACACCTTTCCCCAAATGACATCCGCGAAGTGACGCGCTTGTGCCCGCGCTTCCTCCTCGCTGCCCGCGGTCACATAGTGATAAAATCCAATTTTCAGCCGTGCCTTCCTGGCCTCTCTGTAGTTCCGCTCAAAATCAGGGTCGATATAGGACACCCCTTCACTGGACTTCATGTAGACGAAGCGGATCCCCGTCCGCCTAACTTCCTGGAAGTTTATGTCCCCCTCCCAGTGGCTCACATCGATTCCCTCGATTCTCCTTTCCCTTCTCATCATACACCTCACTACCGCCTTTATTCCAGTATATGATTCAAAAGTCAAAAAGTACCTAAAATTTCTCGAACTGCCTGAAGAAACCGATCCATCTGCTCCTCTGTGCCCACTGTGATCCGCAGATAATCCCGAATCCTCTCTTTATCAAAATACCTCACGTAAATATGCCTCTTCTTTAGCTGTTCAAAAATCTCTTTCGCCGCCACGGCGCGGTGGGAAGCAAAAAGAAAGTTTGTCTGGGATTCTTTTACATCAAATCCCATCTCTTCCAACGCCTTTTCCGCGCGCTCCCTCGTATCGATAATTTTTTTCAGCGTTGACTGGAAATACTCCTCATCCCCCAATGAAGCTATGCCGATACGAATGGACTCCGTATTCATCGTATACGAATTAATCGACTCTTTCACATCATTCAATGCCTGTATGAGACTCTCGTTCCCCATCGCATAGCCGATGCGCATCCCCGCCAGCGAGCGTGACTTCGAGTATGTGCGCACAACGAGAAGATTATCGTACTTTTTGATCCATGGCAGTACCGTCTCCCCGCCAAAATCCACATAGGCTTCGTCGATGATCACAACGGCGCCCGGATTGGCGCGGATCACTTTTTCTACTTCCGAAGCCGGCATCCCGATCGACGTCGGCGCGTTTGGGTTCGCGATGACGACACCGCCATTTTCCCTGTAGTAATCGGCCGGATCGATCGTAAAATCATGCCGAAGCGGCATACATTCATACGGGATGCGATAGACATCCGCCCAGACGGGATAAAAAGAATATGTAATATCCGGAAATAAAATGGGTTTTTCTGAATTAAAAAATGTGAGAAATGCCAAAGAAAGAACATCATCCGAACCGACACCGACAAATACTTCCCTGTCTGAAATCCCGTGATAACCCGCCAGGCTCTTTGTCAGACTAGCCGCTGACAACTCCGGGTACAGGGAAAAACCAGTTACATCCATATCCCGATGTACCTCAAAGACACCCGGTGACGGCGGATAAGGATTTTCATTTGTATTTAATTTGATCATATCTGTTTCATTCGGCTGCTCGCCCGGCACATACGGTGTCACCCTGCGCACATTAGCAGCCCATTCCGGTCTGTTTTTCACCTTTTCCTCCATTCGCGCTTACCGGTAAACATCCGCCAGCTTTTGAAACGCGGGCAGTGACCGCACGATCATGTCGTAGCTGACACAGTAAGCAATCCGTACAAATCCAGGGCACGCAAATGAACTTCCGGGAACAACGAGAAGATTAAACTCTTTTGCCTTCGCCGCAAACGCCGTATCATCTTCCTCTAACGATCTGACAAACAGATAAAATGCCCCGTCCGGCCCCGCGCACTCATATCCAAATTTCCTGAGATTTTCCACCAGCAGCCGGCGGTTTCTGTCATAGACTTCCACTTCCACTTTGGCATCGATGCACCTGGCAATGACCCTCTGCTGGAGCGAAGGGGCATTTACAAAGCCGAGTATCCTCGTCGCCACATTGGCCGCCGCCATGATCCGGTCAGAATCAGCCGCCTCGTCTGGTATGACGAGGTAGCCGATCCGCTCACCGGGCAGGGAAAGAGATTTACTGTAAGAATATCCGACGATCGTATTGTCATAGTATTTCGTGACATACGGTACGGTCACGCCATCATACACGAGTTCGCGGTAAGGTTCATCCGAAATGAGATAAATATCCGTTCCGAGTTCCCCCTGCTTCTTCTCTAAGACAGCAGCCAATCCTCGCAGTACGTCTTCCGAATAGACGACTCCCGTCGGGTTATTCGGCGTATTGATGATGACAGCTTTTGTCCGTCCGGTGATCCGTCGCTCAAATTCAGACAGGTCCGGCATAAACGTTTCCGTATCGGGAGGCACGACAACCGTCGTTCCTCCCACATTTGCCACATAATTTCGGTATTCCCCGAAAAACGGGGCGAATACGACCACTTCGTCGCCGGGATCCAAAAGCGCCTTCAATATGACATTCAGTCCCCCGGCGGCGCCAACCGTCATCACGATATTCTCTTCGGTAAAATGGGTTCCGTGCTTTTGATTCAGGCTGTCTGCTACTGTCTCTCTGACATCCTCATAACCTGAATTATTCATATATCCGTGCAGATAATTCGGCTGCTCACTTTTGATAATGTCAATCACCGCCTGCCGCACTTCTTCCGGCGGTTCCACGCTCGGATTCCCGAGGCTGAAATCAAACACGTTTTCTTCTCCGTATTCCGCCGCCATCTTTTTTCCTTCCTCAAACATGGCGCGGATCACGGAACTCCCATTTACCAACTCTTCCATCTGCTTTGCAATCATTGAAAAATCTCCATTTATTTGATCTTAATGGTTATCGTTTTCTTTACTTTTTTCACTTTTGCCGTCACTTTGACTTTTCCTTTTTTCAGCGCTTTCAGTTTCGCCTTATTCGCGCCCTTCGCCGTGATCTTGGCAAGTTTCTTTTTGTTCACCGACCATTTCACTTTGCCGGAAACATTTTTCAGCTTCGCTTTGAGCGTGATGGTCTTTCCTTTCTTCACCGTCTTCTTTGCCGTAATGGAAATCGAAGCTTTCTTAACGGTCGTCTTCGGTTTTGGCGTACTTGGCGGGGTGATACTCGGCACCGGTGTCGGCACATTGCCCGGCACAGATGGAGACGGTACCGGTGTCGCCGGTATGTCAGGTCTCGGCGTATCATTCGACGGCGCATCCACACCTCTCAAAATCTTGACCGTATATGTTTTCGAAGTCTCATGGTCTTCGGCAAATACGTTCAGCGAGAGGGTCGTCGTATCCTCTGTCAAAAGATACTCCTGCTTTCTTCCGTCATTGACCAGTGTATCGTTGATATAAAGCAGTCCGTAGCGGTCCGCGATATCAAATTTCAGTTTCGTGCTGCCTGTTCCTGCAGGAAGATATACCGTAAAGGTATCGCCTTCGCTGCGCACGTCCCCATTGCTGCTCGTCACCGCAGTCAGTTCCGCGTTTTTCTCAAAATTCTTCGTCATCGAGAGACCGCCGACCAACCTTGCGCTGTCTTCTGTCACCGACGCACTTTCAAACTTCACGGTCACAACCGTGTAGGATGTCTCCACGCCCTGGTCATCTGCCACGGAAATCGTCTTTAAAGCGGCCGCCAGCACTTCTGCCGGAATCTCAAAATACTCCATGAAAAACTCATCGTCGCCTTTGTAATCAAGCGTCTTTTCCGCGATCACCTGATCGCCAACCGAAATCTTCATCGTCTTGCCATTGTCCTCTTTGGCGAAACGGCAGAGAACGGAATTTGTCTTGTCCTTGTCAACGATGAAATTGTACATGAAGTATCCGCCTGCTTTGGCACAGCGGGTACTACCGCCATTTTCGATCGTACCTGCCATCGAATCCTGCTCCTGCATCTGATGGATGACATCGTTCTCGTACTGTCCATATCCCGGCTGGGTGGAGTCCAGCGTACTGGAATTTACCCTTCCATTTTGTTTACCTTCGAGGATCGCTCCCTCATCCGCCACATCAAACGGACTCTCAAAATACCAGTAGATCCCGTATCTCTCGTCATTTAACGTATTAAACGGCACAAACGTCAGGCCGTCGCCAAATGTCTCCTCCGCATTGGTGCCTGTCATCTTAAACGTAAGCGTATCCGCGGATTCATCTTTCACCAAATAGCTGTCAATATTTTCGATAAATTCATCCATAGAGAGCATTTCCTGGATCGAAAGTGTCTCGCTGGCAAACGGAGTAGCCGCCTGCGAATCACCATAGTTTAACTGAATGCTCTTTTCCTCCGGGCCTACCACCTTATAAAGCGGCGCCGTCAGGTTCGCTCCGGCCCATGTCGTCTCCTTCATGCGGTTCGTACCAAGTTTCGCAGCCAGCACGGTCGGCCCATACTGGAAACCGTATACCGTATTATTGTCCGGCAGTCCCGCAGCCGTCACTGCCATCGGATACTGGATCGTCACCTCATCGTTTTCCTTCCACTCACGGCTAATGGAAATGTAGCCGTTAGAAGCCGCGTCTTTGACCGTCGTCCCATTTACCTTTACCGTCACCTTGCCGCTGGCCCAGTCCGGCACACGCAGCGCGATTACCGCGTTCTGCGCGGAAGCGCCATTCAGCATATGGACTTTCAGCGTCGCAACGTCTGATTTCGTCACGTCTGACTCCTGCGCGATCTCCATATTCTTCTCTTCCCACTTTACAGTAGAAGCGACATACTGGTTTACGACCAATGTATCGTCATTGTGGAAATAAATGCTGTCGCCGAGTTTCGTAAAGTTCTCCATTCCGCTGCCGGTACAGCACCAGTACATGTTCTTATCCGGGTCTGGATCACCAAATGTCTTAAAATACCCAGTCGCCATCGGGATAAAGTAAGCAGCCGCCCCTTCTTCTGATTTCACGGCCCCCATGATCGAGTTGCGAAGTGTCGTCTCATAGTAATCGGAATACTTCTTCTCCCCGGTCACTTGATACAGCTCACGCGACAGCTTCAGCATGTTGTGGGCACAGCAGCTCTCACAATTTGTCTTCGTACGTGTCGCATCCAGCTTCCCCGCCTGACGGAAGTGCTCCATCACACTTACGCCTCCGGTTATGTAGGAATAGTGATCCACTGCCACATCCCAGAACTTCTCAGCGTATTTCAGATACTTCTCGTCTTCTTCTGTCGCCTCTCCCTTTGCTTTTAAGACGGTATAGCGTTTTAACGCTCCGACAAATTTGGGGATCGTCGTATTTGCATGCTTGCCGTTTAATGTGTTTTCATTGCCGGTATACACCGTTTCATACAGTTCCTTACTTTTATCCTCATCAAACTGGTGTGCCGCCTCTAAGTGGTTCGGGTCACCCGAGAAGAAATACAGATCGTACATGCAGTCATTCATCCCGCCGTACTCTACGCTGAGCACGCGTTTTCTGGTCGCATCGTTCCACTTACTAACACGGTTATACACCCATGTCCCAAGTTTCTTCGCTGTCTCCAGCGCTTCCTCATTTCCGGTAAACTTATACGTATCCACCAGTCCGGCTACCATTTTGTGCATATTATACCACGGCACCCAGATCTCATTGGAATATCCTTTTTTCTCCACCACATCAAACTGATTCTCGACATTATCTTTATTGTTGATCTTCGCTCCGAACAAAAATCCCGTGCCCAGCGTATCCTGGCATTCCTTCAGGCCGGAAATGATCTCGTCCAGTTTCTGTTTCAGTTCCTGATCGCCGGTCGCTTTCACTCCCTGCGCGCAGGCCGATAAGTAATGTCCGACACAGTGTCCGCCGAGCAGGCTGTCTTCCCATCCTTTGTACGGATTCTTGCCCTTCGTGTCCAAACCGGCTGTTTCACGGAAACGGGATAAGATGCGGTCATTATCAAATTTCTTCAAAAACTCGATATCAGAACTCTGCGCCGCCAGATAGTACGGATCCGTCACCGCTACATCATCCAGGTCAAACTGTTTGAGGCCGGAAATCGAATCCTCTGCCAAAACAGTAAACGAAAATAGTTTCTTCGTCGTTAAATCATTCATTGAAATCGTAGCCTCCAGTGTAACTTCCTCATCTGGATTTCCCGCAGACGGCCGTTTCACCGTTCCGTCGGTTGCGATCGTCCCCGCCTTGGAAGAACTCCATGTAATACTGCTTCCATTTTTCCCTTCCGTTGGCAGATCCAGGTTCGAAATGACTTGTTTGTACTTAAATTTTAACAAACTCACATCCTCATTGAACGCCGCCTTACTGTCCGCCGATTCCTCGGCCGCCAGTACGTACGGTACCTCACTGTAAGGAACGGACCCGAGAACGAGCGCCCCCCCTAGCAAGACCGCCATACCACGGCGCAAAAGTCTATGCTTCTTATCGTGTATCATTACAATACCTCCTTCAGTTTTTTGCGTTACTCTGCACCTGAACAGGCACATACTTATGGATAATATTATAAACCAGTTCCGGCATAAAATCAATGGCAGTTTTTGTTCCGCGCAATGGTGTGCCAAAGTACTGTAAATTCCTATAGAAATTATTCGAACGATATGCTATACTTGAAAGGCAGTTATCGCAGTTTTGTTCTGCCGGTAATGGCAGACACTCAAATCAATCTATTGGAGGTGGCTTATGGCAGACGTACATAAGAAAGGACTAAATGCAGAACTTATCAGAGACGATTTAGAGAACTGCTGTTTAAATGAAACGGCATGCGGTCAGTGTAAAAAAGAGGCGTGTACGATAGGTTTTGCGAAACAGTGTATACGAGAATATATGAAAGAACCTAAAAAAGAAGTTCCGGGAGGCACTGACCATATACCGATCACGGATTTTAAATTGTTTGATGAGACAGAATTAGAGACCGCGATCGCGCACATTTTAAAAGAGTGCAAGGACTGCAAAGAGGATCACACTGAAAACTGTATCATCAATGTCATCCGCAACTGCTACGAAGTCGGCCTGTTCGGAAATGCGCATCCGTATGAGGGAAGCGCCCTGCAGTACCTGATGTTTCTCAAATCCGAGTTCCCGGAAAAATCTTCCCGTATCGCGGATATTTATATGTCGTGAATACGTATGGCTCAAAAAAACATTTACAAAAAAAACAGACAACGGCAGGAGTAACTGTGATCTCCTGCCGTTTTTTCTAATCTCAATACAATCCGCGTATCCTATCACTCATAAAAGATACTTTCGAACGCGTTTACCGTGCCATACCCCCATTCCCGGTTCGGATACCCCTCCCCGCGCTGGTCTGCCCCGCGGATCAAAAGCTCACGTACAGAATTACCGCTGATGACAAAGTTAGAATACTGCTGCATATACAAAGCCGCGATCCCCGTCGTCAGCGCAGCGGCCACCCCCGTTCCGGTCATGCTTCCATAATTATTTTTGGGAAGCGGGCCATACAGCCTTACACCGGGGGCCGTCACATCCGGTTTGACGATGCCGCTGGGCGTAAACCCCCTGCTCGCCTGAAGACACAGCGCCCCGTCCGCGGGATCGTACGCGGAAAGCGAGATGGCGCGCCTGCTGTTTCCCGGCTCGCAGATCGTCACGTTCGGATCCGGCCTGACAAACGTCGTTTCCCCGTAAAGGAACTGGGTGATTGGCAGCCACATATGAAAATCCACCTCCGCTTCCTCTGAATCAACAAGGATCTTCCATATACCCGCCTTGCTGTCTTCAAAACGGAACATGACGACCTGGTCTCTCGTCTGCTGCTGTTCTTCGCCTCCGAGTACTTCCAACAGCGTATTTTCTACCGTAAAAAGTTTCCTTACCTTCGTGTGTGTCGTCGCCCGGGTGATCCCAAGCGTCGTGCCGGCGGGGGACACAACATCAAACCGCAGGATGCCGGGCGTTTTCCACCACAACTCACAAACGAATCCCTGGCTGGACAGTTCCACATTGATGTCGATTTCCTCACGTTCTTTCGTCAGATGATAATGGTGCCTCGCATTCCCTTCATTTCCGACACAGGTCACGATGCTCACACCCGAAAGCATATTCATGTAATCAATCATGCTGCACAGAGGGGTCTCCCCGTCATGATTTCCCAAATTTCCCCCCATACCGATACAGATCGCCACCTGTTTCTTCGTCTCCTGCGCCACGCGCAGAATATAGGAGATACCGCACATGATATCATTTTCCTGAAAACACGGCACATCGCTTGGAACCCGGTAAAACTCACGGTAACTGTTTTTTGCTTCCTTACATTTCACGATAACCAGTTCGGACAACGGCGCAACACCCGAAAAATCCTGCTGCCGCATCTCATTTCCCGCGGCAATCCCCGCCAGAAACGTACCGTGCCCGTTTTCATCCCTGGATGGGATGAGGGAGAGCGGCTCTTCATCCCGCAGCGCTTCGTTGATGTCCTCCTGCGTAAATTCCCTTCCGTACTGGAACCCTTTCACATCACCGCCCTCCCGGATCGTCTGATCCCAGATGGAATGGATCCGCGTCGTATTATCCGCGTTGAGAAACGCTGGATGCGTAAAGTCAATCCCCTCTTATGTCAAGTAGTTGCAGAAAAGTTTTTTAACTTTTTTATTTCCAAACCTCCCTGTTTTAGCGGTTTCTTCGGCAAACATACAGCTTTTTGCATACCTGCTGTCAGATAATTGCTACAAAATCCCCTCTACCATGTTAAACCATTGCAGAATCAGATTGCAGCTCTTTCCACCTGATTTCTATTTCTTCTTCATTATAAACCACTATATTATCAATATACCTCTCCATTACTTCTGCTGTCAACAAGACATCTTCCTCCGGAACATACATCTTTGGTTCTGCTCTGCCAAGCCATTCCTCCATCTGAATGACCTGCCCCTGCAAATCACCGATAATCTCCTGCTGTTTCTCCATATCTTCATGAAGGGAATGAAACTCTGCCTGTTTTCCCTGAGAATATAACTGATAACTCTCATAGTGTTGCTTCTTCAGCCTTTCATACTCACGCTCTGCCTGCCGCAAATCCCGCAGGAGTTCATCACGTTTCTCTGTCAAATCATCCTGATACCTTTGGGAAACCTCTGCTACAAGATTCTGCTGTGCCAGATATTCTTCCAAGCGGAACAAAACGGCCTGTTCTAGAAACATCACATTCACTTTGCTGACACATCCCTCCAGTCCGGTCACATACCGGTTATTACAGGTAAAATAAGGGTTCAATCCTTCCCTTATCCGCAGGTTGCGCTTACAGCATCCGCACACTGCCCTTCCAAGCAGCGGGTGTCTGCTTTTCTGCCCCTTACCACGGCTTTTTCCCCTGCTTTTCTGCACTTCCTCAAAATCCTCCCTGGCAATAATGGGGGCATGGTGGTTTCTTATGACCTTCCACTCTGCCCTTGCCTTCAGAATATTGCGGCCTCCCACCTGCTCTTTTTCTGTTTTTCCATACTCCACATCCCCGGCATACACCGGATTGCGTAAGATACTGCAAATCACGCTGTTACTCCAGTAAAACTTATCCCCCTTCGGCTTGCGGGAAGTTTTGCCTTTCTTTATCTTAAACTCCACCGGAGTAGGAACATGTTCTAAATTTAACTTCTTTGCTGTCTGAGAGGAAGTCATCCCCTGCAGGGCAAGGGAAAAAATCTTCCGGACAACCGCTGCCTCGTCCTCACAGATGACAAGCATATGCCTGTCATCCGGAGCTTTTTCATAACCAAACGGGGCATTGCCGCTGACATACAGCCCGCTCTCCTTTCTTGCCCGCAGGGAAGTTTTCACTTTCTGCGATAAATCCTTGCTGTATAAATCATAAAGAAGATTTTTGAAATTCACATCCAAGCCGGCAGTATTTCCCTGAGAACTGCCGCTGTCGTAATGGTCGTTAATGGAAATAAAACGGATTCCCAAAAAGGGGAATATCTGCTCCAGATAAGAACCCACTTCCATATAATCCCTGCCAAACCGTGAAAAATCCTTTACCACCACACAGTCAAACTTCTCATTTCTGGCATCCTCTAAAAGACGCTGCACCCCCGGACGGTTGAAATTCGTTCCCGAAAATCCGTCATCCTGATATTCCATAAGCTCACTCTCTGCAAAATGGGTGGCAATATACTTCCTTATTAAAATGCGCTGCATGGAAATACTGTTGCTTTCCTCCCGCATGGTTTCATCCGTTTTGGAGAGGCGCATATAGATGGCAATGCGGATTGCATGGGTTACAGCCCTTTCCTGATCCGCCTGCCTGTTTCTTTCCATCTTTTTACTCACACTTCCTGTCATGCCGGCTCCACCGACACAAACATGGGGAAGAATGCTGCTTTGCAGCAAGCCCGTTTTATGGGCGGTTCTTCCTGTGTGAATGGTCTTTTCATTCACACTTGCCTCCTATCCCCGATTTGCCATTTTCATCGGCATATAATAATTCATTCATGCGGAATGTAAAAGTAATTTTCACCCGGTGGCCGGCATATACATCAATCCGGCGTATCAGGGTATGTATGACATCCTTTGTCAGTTTCGTCTTTTCATTACATTTCATCAGATTTCGCAGGAACTTCCCTTTTTCCGCTATCTCACGCTCCATGCCGTCTAACCTGCACTGTAGTTCCCTTATCCTCCCTGCCAATTCATGGAGGGACCTCTCCTGTTCCTTTTTCATCTGCTGAAATTCTTCCAGAGAAAGGCTGCCCTCATGGTATTTCAGATACAGCTCACTCCCCCTCTTTTTCCCGCATTCCTGCTGTTTCCCACAAGAAATAATCTCCTGCCTGATTTTTTCTTTCTGTTCCTCTGCCTGCCTTTCATACTCCTTTACCAGCCTGCCCGAACGCAAATCTGACAGGGCAAACTCCTGATACAGTGCTGTCTTTACCAGTTCGTCCAACACCCCCAAAGCGATACTCTTTGTCGGACAATGCAAATCATCCAGCCTGCGTGAGGATGGGCAGTAATAACCATAATACCGTACCGTATGGCCGGAAGTGAACTCTTTTGCATTTGCCACCCTTGCCATCTGCCTGCCACAGTCCCCGCAGAACAGCACCCCGGCATAAATATCCTC
>CAJTTQ010000079.1 GCA_910579145.1 uncultured Eubacterium sp. | reverse complement strand
GAATTATAGGTTATCCACGCCTTCTAATACAACCAAAACTCTTCTCTTTTTTCCTCAATTGCACCCCTATCTTCTTCATAAAAAACAGCAGTATTTTTATCATATTTTAAAAAAAATACTGCTGCAAACACCATATGCTAATCTCACCCTCCTCCCCCCCCTTCTCCCCCCCTCTCTCAATCCTACACTCATGCCTCTTATCCTTCACATTATAGCTAACCCCCACCAGCAAAACCTCCCCTCCAAACCCCTTAACCCCTTCCAAATACCTTCTATCCCGAATCTGCTCAATCGCCCCATCCGCCCCTTGATTCCACTTCAACTCCACAACCAACGCCAGCTTATCCACACCTGGCCGCGGCAAAAAAACAACATCCGCATACCCTTTACCAGACGGAAGCTCCTGAATACTGATAAAATCATCTACACTACTCAAATAAGCAATCTTAATAACACTCCGAAGCGCCTGCTCATTATTGTAAAAATTAGGTGCAACGATCTGGTCATGAATATCTTCCATCAACCTCCCAATTCCATCCCCGTCCGCAACGTAGCCTCTAGCAACCGATCCGACATCTCGATCATCTTCACCAATTCCGCCCGTTTCCCATTCTTAACCGCGCGGAAAAACTCTCCCCTGACCTCCTCATACGGAATATACACCGCCCTGGCATCCTCATCATATGCCAAATACCCTAAATGCACTAGTAGCGTAAGTATATCATCCCGGCTCTTAAACGAAGTCATATCATTTTGAAACGTCCCCACATCCACCGGACAGGCATCTCCGCCAAGCATAGCAATGATTGCTTCCTTCAAACCATCCATATTCAGATCAATATAAACCTGCAGCGCCTCATACGTCTCCGTACTGCTCCAAAAACTCTTTAACCTCAAACTCTGCATCCCGTCCACACCCGACTTCGGATTATATATATGAAGATCCCCACCAAAATACCCATCATACCACATCTTCACATCATCACATCATCAAAACATTTTCCAAATTGATTGCACAACCCCCTCACCTCTTCTTCCGTAAACCCAACATATGGCGCCAAAACATCCGGACTCGTCATCGAAAATTCGTCAAAAATATTTAATGCCGAATGCGTTCCATATTTTTTAATAGGCAAAATCCCCGTCATATACGCGACCGACACATAACTCCTATCCTTAAAAAGATCCTGTAAGAAATCCAAATAGGCCCTTTGCGCCATAACATTTTCCTTCGCTTCGCGAAAGATACAATCCCACTCATCTACAATAAACACAAATCCCTACCGGGGACTTGACTTCGAATAAATCACCGAAAGACTCGTCTCACCCTCCTTCACCCCATCTGGATACTCCTCTCTTAATTCCTGCAAAACCTTTCTCTCCACACACCCGGGAAGCTCATCCGGCGTTCCCACCTTTCACATAAACTGCCATCATTTTTCGGATTTAAGTAGATTCCCATAGTACCACTCTACTCACTATAAAAAATTAATCCCAACATCTTCCGGCAAATACTTCGCCAGTTCCTCCACCAACTCATACACCTTCGTTCCCGGCGCAATTTCCGCTGGCGTTTTTCCCTTATTTTCCTCTATAATCCTTTTCGCATACCGTATCGCTAACTTTGGATTCCCTTTCTCCACCAATATATGAAATATATCACTCATATTCTTATGATATTTTCCCATCCCCAACGCCGTAAACTTATCATTTAGGAATTTAATATACTCAGATCTATGATTGTTAGAAATATAATAAGCAAAATGCAATATAAACCAAAACTCAATGCACTCATTACTCCATGCCGCATGATATTGCAAGTCTGGATTCTCCAAATTCAGCTTGTTCACCCGTTCTGCTACACCATTAAAGTCTTTCGCCGGAAAACTATCCTTATCATACACACACCAAATCTGTCCCCTGTCAATCTGATTTTTGCAGACATATCGTTCTGCCATACCAATAACCCGCATAGTTTCCATAGCACAAGGTTCAATTTCAATCAAAACCATATCCTTATAAATTGGATTACCCTCTATCAGTCGCTTAAATCCTTCAAAGTAAAGCGGTTCCGTTTGCTCACCCTCACAGAAAATAAAATAGCGGTATTCCTTTTTCTCCAGATATTCTTTGCGTCTCTGTTTCCGCCACTGAGTAGTTTTGATCTTCTTAGGCATTGACATCACCCCAATCTATGATGTTTTTCAGATATGGATCTGCGCCATACTTGCCCTCTAAATATTGCTTGTCATATTTTGCATCCATACGGACAGATTCGCCTTTCCCATTCTTAAATTCTACCAAAGAATAAAGTTTGGAATTCTGCTCCTTTCCCTTCGCCACAAACCAGATTTCGTCGCGACGGAATATCTCAT
Organism: uncultured Eubacterium sp.; assembly: GCA_910579145.1. GTDB lineage: Bacteria > Bacillota > Clostridia > Lachnospirales > Lachnospiraceae > Eubacterium_F. The sequence continues at coordinate 9,318 of CAJTTQ010000079.1, read as the reverse complement.
TGTTCATAGTAGACAAATCATGTGAAGTAAAAATCAACTGGGCACCGTTCTTGTTAATCTCCATATTATTGAACAACATAATGACATAGCGCAACAAGACCGGATGAATTTTTGCATCCAGCTCATCTATCACTAATGTTGTTCCAAATACAAGACTTCTTGCAATAAAAGGGAGCAGTCCAAACAGTTTCCTTGTTCCGCTCGACTCCTCTGATAAAGTTAATTCCGTACTGTATTCATTTACCGTATGCTTTGTATAAACTTCTATAAAATTTTCTTCTTTTTCTTCAATACGGAAATCCTCAATATCCAAATCCATTTCACGGATCATATCCAAAACAAGCTTTTTTACCTCATCTGTCTTAGCTATGGCAGTCCGCAATTCCAGCTTTGGATTCCCATAGTTTAAGAAATCAATAGACTCCTCAAACCATTGAATCACATCAGAAATCACATCATTTTGTTTATAAGTAATTCCTAAATAGGACAGTAATGGAAGATTTTCAGAAATTTCTTCACTGATTTCTATTTTACCAAACACTCCCTTTAAGTCAACTTTGTTCCCATTTCTTGTAAAGAGCGCCGAACGTCTTCCCGTTTCCAGCTTAATTCGATCCAAGCTCTCATAAATGATCAAATCCTGTGTCACATGAAGGATATAACGGTACTCTGCAATATCTGTCCTAAAAAACACTTCAAACTCCGTTGGCTCTCTTTTCGTCTCTTCTGAAAAAGCAAAAGGCTCCACAGGAATCTTCCTTGCCTTATATTCGCACTCTGTCCTATCACAAGTTGCGCATAACGGTCTCAAAACTTTTGCATCAAATGTATGCAGCGCTTCCAGTACATTGGATTTACCGCCGCCATTCGGTCCATAAATCACCGATACCGGCAGAAAATTTTCTCCATCTTCTGTTTTTATGATTCTATCCCTATGCTCCATGATAGCAGCAGCCTGCATATCAAAAGTCATTTCCTCTCGAATGCTTTTGTAATTTTTTACGGTAAACTGGCATAACATAGCATCTACCTCCATCTTTTATCTATCATTATACACTGGTTTTCACTTTTGTAAACAACATTTGAGATTTTTTCTCAAATTATTACATGAACTTTTCCAGATAAACCGTTCCACTCTGTTACATCCTTATGTACCGTGCTTTTTGACACACCAAACTTTTTTGCCGTCTGCCTGACCGTGGCACCATTTTCAACAATGTAATTCCCGATCTCTATGGCACGCTGCTCGATATATGATTTCAAAAAACTACCCCCTGAATACTCGTTGATTCATTGTATGCAGGGGATAGCGGAAATATGTTTATTTACACGATCTTTAACGCGGATCACCGGCAGATCTTGCTGCGCTGAACTTACCGTATACACGCTTTTTCTGGATACCCTTTACAAAGGCTCTGACTTTGTAATAAGTAACCTCATTCTTCTTCCGACGAATCTGGATATTTTTCGTCTTACCAGCCGTAACCGTTTTGATCCGGGAATACTCGCCGTCTTTTTCCTGACTGCCAAAAATCTGATACCCTTTCGCCTTAGAAACCTTTTTCCAGGAGAGCGCTATCTTCCCATATCCCTGGCCCCTGACCGAAACTCCCTTCACCTTGGCCGGCGCAACCTTCACCTTAGAAGCCGCGCTCATTTTCCCATAAACCTTTGTTCCATCGGCTACCTTCCGATACGAGCGCACCTTAAACGAATATCGCTTGCCATAACTGCATTTTTTCGAATAAGAAACCGTCTTTGAACCAGAAACCGTTTTCATGCGCACGTATTTCTTCTTTGACGTATGATAGCGGTAAAGAACGTAACCGTCCGCTCCCTCATCCCTCGTCCACCGAAACGACACACGGTTAGAACCATTCTTCGCGGAAACTGTCAGCTTTAATTTCTTACCAAAGGAAGAATCCGGCTGCGTCCCAGGAGAGTCCGGGGCTGGCGGCACCGGCTGGGAACCCGATGCGCTGACGATCACGGCATCCGCCTTCGAAAGGGCGGCTGTGACCGAATTTAATCCATCGCGGTCAACATACGTAACCTCCGGCTTGTCGCCTGTCTGACCGGTAAACGAGACCTTGATCTGATAATGCCCGCTCGTCGGCGCCACGACAAGCGTCCCGAGCCGTAACGTCTCACTGTCAGCAAATAACTTCTGCTCCTTTTTCCCGGAAACAATGATGTCAACCAGGTAGGAACCGTCCTTTTCCTTACTGATATGGGCATCCTTAACCTCGCTCTTCACCGCGCTGCCAAAAACAAAATCCGGTTTTCCCATACTTCCGCTGATCAGCGAAACACGCAGTTTCAGACGGAGGGAAGTGATCCCCTCTGTCTTTCCCGCCGGAAGACGCAGCGAAACCGCCACGTTATTTTTGTCAGCCGTAAGAGTGCCGCTGCCCGTTTCCGCCGCCGTAGCCGTCATCGGTAATGATGTCGGGAATACCGATGAAAACAAACGCGGACCCACCGTCGGAACTGCCAAAAAGAGAAATAATATTGTCAATACAAATCGAATCCTATTTTTCATTACTGCCTCCCTTGATTGCGTAGGCGTTACGCTTCGCTCCGCCTGTAAACGTGATGCCAGGCAGGGTGTCCGGAATCTGGATGACCTTGGTATCGCTGACGATGCGCTCACCCTCTAATGTCAGGGCGTCATCCACGCGGTACAGTTCGCCGCGCACTCCCTTGATCTGCCTGAGCGTATCTTCATCCCACTGTCCCGGTTCGACATAATATACCCATGTTCCATCTGATGTTTCACCTAGATTGCCCTGTGCCGGCACATCTGCAAAAATGACCTGCCCGGCCTGGACATTACCGTCTTTCGCGCCGATCACCCCGCCTTCTGTATCGTACAGAACGACGACATTATAGGCTGGGTTTCCTTTATAAATTCCCGTAAAGATAAGGGAACCTTTGGGGATCACATCCTCTGCCCCGTCGCCATACAAATAGTCCTCTGATAAAACGCCGATCGCCGGCTGGCTGCTATCTGTCGTTATAAATTCGAGATTATCTCCCGACGGACCGCAGATATCGATCTCCTTTATCGAAATCGTTTCGGCCTGGGAAGCTGTTCCAGCCTGGGAAGTCGTTCCACTCTGGGAAATCGTCAGCCGCACATATCTGGCATCGTATGTGCCGATCCAGCTGTCCCTCACATCTTCTTTAACCGAATCAAACCAGATGATCTGCTCTTCGGAACCAGCCAGTCCGGTGTAATTTTCTTTCACTACCGTCCAGTCCGTGCCATCCGCACTGACTTCGACTGTCACGTCAGAAAGTGCCTGACCCGCGTATTTCAGTGCTGTCACCTGCTCTGTCTTACGCATATCTACCGTGATAACTGGCGTACCGTCACTCTTCCCGTGATACGTGCCTTTTTCCGTCAGATCCTGATCCAGTACACGGTCAATGCTGTGTACTTTCTTTTCTGCAATACTGCCCGGATTTCCGGCGTCAAAACCGCTGTCCGGATCTTCGGCATCCGGTACAACCGCCACATCATCTTCCGATGTCATCGTCGTTTCGACCGTCCAATCCTCTTTATTCAAAACACCGTCGGTCTGGATCTTAGCTGTGCCGGCTGCTGCCGGATCAGAGTAATTCAGGTATTTATCAACGGCACGAACTTCGTACTCCATCACCCTGTTATTGATAGTAGAGATCGTATCTACATAAACGGTAGACTGCGCAGTGTCGATCAGCTGGAAACCAATGACCTTCGTTTCCTTTTGCCCGTTCGAAATCATGCTCCTGGAAATTTCGTAGCCCAGTATCAGATCCTTCTCCTGGTCGGTTGCCATATCGATCTCTACCTGGTTCGAAGACGATGAAATACGCGCGGTAACGACATCCTTATCCTTGATCGTACCTTCCTCGTTCGGATGCTGTACGCGGTAATCCCTGGCGTCATCGTTTACATAATAGCGGGCTTTTGTATCCGCTGCTCCATATTTTAAAGCATACTGGGTTGTCGCTTCATCGGGTTCCATCCCCCATCGCTCAAAAAACGGAAGAATGTTCTCATTCGCCGCCGCGCATGCGAGACGCATCAGATTCTGGTCAACACCGCCATCCAGCGCAAGACCTGCCTGCGGCGCTTTGGACGGATTTCTGGAATACGTATCAACCCTGGCAAAAAACAGATTGTTAAACTGTTCTTCGTAATCATCAAAAATATGTTTATCGTCCGGGTTATTGTCAAAGGCCAGATGGAGCTGCCAGTAGAGCGCCAGCTGTGTCGCCACATTCGGCGAACGCCCGACGGTGCCAGATGTGACCTTTTTATATACATTTGGATAAGTGAACCGCGTGTACCCGGGTCGTTTCGTCAATAACTGCGCGAAATAGTTGTTCGTGATCTCGGCGACTGCATACGTTCCCTGGTTAATGTCATGGCCAATCTCATGGGCGATGCCCCATCCGAAATCCGACCAGCTGTTTGGCGCGCTTGCCACAGTCGAAGATCCCCACTCGATTCCGATATGATTGCCAGACGCGTACATAAACGCTCCGGCAAACATCCTCATATACCGGATATTTAAATGCTGTGACGGCATCGCATTGTTTCCACGGACGGATCCCGCCTGATCGCTCAGTCCTTTATGCTGATAAAATAATGTCATGGTGTTTTCCATCGCCTTCAATGCCTGATCCAGCTTGGTCACCTTATCCTCCGCGTTTTTCAGGCCAGCCCAAACCTGTGTAGCAGGCAGGGAATACATCATTTCCTTCATCATAATATCCGTCGCGTTTAAGATGCAGTTTGTCTGGTCATACGCATAATCCACATTTTTTGTTCCGGCATGTTCCGCTTCATGATTGTCAGAAATCGTTGATACGTAGCGTTCCAGATCGTTCACATATGTCTGGATCGCCTGCTTCCTCTCGCTCTCAGACTTCCCGTACACGCTGAGGACTGGGATCTTGCTTCCTCCGCTGATTCGGATCGCATATTGATCCGAAGCCTGATTTCCCGTATACGCCACATAAAGCTGCCCGCCCCGTTCAAAATCGTTGGATGTCATCTGCGGAATCGTAATTTCATTTCTGCCGATCTTGAGAGCAATCGTCTTCGCAAGGCTGTTCGACTCCGCGTGATGCTGGGTTACAACGAGCTGAATGCCCGCTGCCTCTCCGGTTCTCTTCGTATTATGCCCGACATATACGAGCAGGCTTTCCCCGGAATAGGCGACCCGGCCAAGCGGCTGCCAGGCATTCAGGCCGCCGAACCCGAGATGCTTATCTTTCTGCGCCGTAATGCGGTTATCTACTACATAAGAGGGATCCAGTTTAGATTCGAGGATCTCCCTCGCTGTTTTCAGTTCTAACTTCAACTCCTGATAGAGAGGATGTTTCTCTCCACTCGTCTCGTCTGCCGTTTCGAGACGCGCTTCCAATGCGGTAATCGTATCCGACGTCACATCCGCCCGCAGCGTCGTGTGCATCTCATCCTCATACAGGCCCATGATATCATCTTCCAACGAATCATAGGTGTGGAAATGAATTTCGCCCACAACGATATCACCTGCGCCGCCCCAGCTTCTTCCGAGACACAGATGGATCTTTCCTGCCTTGATCGTCTCATCAAATTTTACGATATAAAATGGATTATCATGCTCATCCCTCTTCTCGATCAGATGGGCATTTACTAATTGCTCCTTTTCAGGATTTTCCTTGTTCCAATACCCCACTCTGACTGTATTGGAAGCCGTTTTCTGATCCGCTGCCGCAAATGTCATATAATTCATCTTATAATCCTGGTCAAGCGTCACGATCATACCTTTGGAAAGGCTCGGATACGCTACGCCGTCATCCCAGTCTGACTTTACCCAGTAAGAAGCGTAATTGTCATCCACGAGCCCCAGCGCGCTTTGCGGCGTGGTATCCAGCGGGCTTGCTACCATTTTAGCCCCTCCGCTTCCACCGAGTACAGCGTTCACGATATGCGCGCTCAATACACCCTCACCGTTCGAAGTGTTCAAAAGTTTATACTTCGGCAGCTTCGGCGGAGCGATGCTCTTTGTAGTGGCAAGGGATACTAGCGATGGTTTTCCCCAGCCCAGCTCGTTCCATCCAATTACATAAACAGAGTATTCTACTTCATCTTCTAGACCGGTGATCGTATATCGGTTCTCCTCCAGCCTGCCCTCACCGGATGTAACCGGCTCAAACCCATCGACAACCGGACGGTATTGTTCTTCGGATGATTTTTTATAATACACCATATATCCGCTTGCATCATCCATATCCTTCCACGTTACGGAAATGGAGCGATAGCCGCCCTCTGCCTTCACATTATCTGGCGGTGCCGGAAGCTTCTGCGGTTTCGGTATACCGATCTTCTCCTCAGACCACGGACTTCTCCATTCCCCGTTTACCGACCGCACCTTGATCGTATACTCAGCGAAATTTACCATCGGCTTATCGTGGATCGAGGAAATGGTATACTCGGTATTCGATACACTCACGATCTGCGTTTCCGGATCCGACTGCTTCTTAACCGGACCGGAGATATAAATTTCATATCCTGTCACATTTCTCTGCGCGCTGAAGGATACGGTAAGCGCTTCATTTTGTGATACCGGTTCCTGAAGGGATGGAATATCGAGTTCGGGAGCTCCGATCCTCTCCTCCATATTATTCACAAACTCTACCTTAGCGATATTCACCAGCGGCTCCGTCTTTTTGGTCCCGGTAATTTTTATCATGACCCGTTTTACAGCAAGCTGTCCGCCAAAATCAAGGACGAGCGCACCGCTTGCATCGACACTTGTCGTTACCCGGCGGCTTTCCGTACTCCGCAGTCTCTGCGCGGTATCACCTGATCCCGTGGCTGCCAGTGAAAAAACCTGTTCTTTTTCATTTCCGTTTTCATCTATGTATACGACCTGTGCCTCCCCGTCTGTGATGGCGTTAGAAACCATTCCGGCCTCATCCATCTCTTCCGGCGCATGGATCGTCATTCCCTGTAAACCAGGCGCTTCTTCATATGTACTGCTCTCTGAGAGAGTAAATTCGATCCCTACGGGATTCCCACTCGAAATCGCTTGATCCGTTTTGGAAGGCCTGAGACCAATGCCGTCTTTCTGATTCAGAAAATCTTCCATACTGCCTTCCGTGGATGTTCCTTCGTATACCTGCACCTTTTTCGGCATCCCCTGCTTTTCCACATGGGATTCCCCTTTTTCATCCATACTTTGTACGAGGTTTTGCAAATCCACCAGATCGGTCCTGCCATCGCCATTTAGATCCATCTCCGTGTTTTCTTCCTTTTCACGGATATGAGAAAGCATGACGTCCGCGTCTTTCTGATCAATTTCCTTATCCCCGTTTATATCACCGGGACGGATCCAGCCGGGGTTCATACCTCCCGGTGTAACGATCCGGGTCGGACATACCTGGATTTTTGAAATCCATCCCTTTTCAATCTGCACCGTTTGTCTGCAGTCCGCAAAGCGTTCGGCCGATACACAAACCTGGTATGTTCCCTGGGGAACATCAAACCGGGCAGACGACGAAGCCGACTTTGTGTCACCGAAATCCAGCTTCTTTGTCTCACGAAAATCTTTGCTGTCGTCACGGAGTTCTACCGTGACATTTCCCAGAAACGGGACGAGAAGTGAAGGCTTCACCTCGACGACTAACGCCCCTTCTGATTTTTCAGCGGCGGCTTTTTCTGATTTTGTTCTCTCTGGTACAGTTGTCTCTGTTACAGTCTTCTCTGCCACCTGTTGTTCTGCCGTGATCCGCTCTGCCCCATCCGCTTGTATGGACGAACCCATCCATGACTGAAGCAAAAGACAGCCCGAAAGCATCATCGCCATCCATCGTTTCATAACCATACCTCATTTCTGCTTATATGCGTTTTTTAGTAATATTATAGAAGTCTTGACATTATACCACGGTACGATAAATTTTACAACATTTTTTAGATTCTAATTTACAGAAAATCCGCGAACTTCAACACACTTTTCCTTGAACACTTATTTTCTGCATCGTATAATCAAATTGTATATTTGTACAGAAGGGCGGTGCGGACTATGGACAGTAAGATCTTGTTCATTACGGGAATTATCCATTGACATTCTCAACCGCCCCGAATATGGTGAACGCACGATCATATTTCAGTGCAGTGATAATATAACGGACGAAACGGCTATGCTTTCGTTTCATCAAAAAACTTCTTACACAGACATTTCAACCGGGAGAGCAGACAGATAATCATCACGGTTACCTATTCGCCGGAAGCCGAAAAGAGCAGCCGGATTATTACCGTGAATGACAGGATGATCGCATAGCCATCTCATTAACTAACTTGTCTTACATAAACAATCATAAAAAGAAATGAGCATCCCTTCTCCAACGCACAGGATGCTCATTCTTACTATAAACCGGTCCAACTTAACCGATCATATAAAACGTTATTATATGTAGTCATATCACAACCATGAAATCAGATAATTAAATTGGGTAAATTACTGTACATGATCTACTCCTTTTTTATAGTATTTTTCACTATAAATATTTCTATCTGTATATTCTCTATTTACCTCTATTATATTACTATTTTGCAGATTAATCATAGACCTTTTTATAGCTTCACTATTCGGCAAAGCTTTCAATTTTTGTAAATAATTTTTCATCCTTTTTACATAAGCAGCCTTCTCACATTCTAATAATTCAATAGTTGGCATAGTATACGCCTCCTTTGCATCTTTTGACACCTTTTCTGCCATATCTTCTCACCCCATATAAATTATCAATATATGTATTATAACAAAAAAGTTAAAAAATTTATCAAAATCAATTGTAACACCTTTATTTTCATCCACATAATAACATTTTTTTAATACCTATTGCTATTCCGCCTTACAACCATAAACTTTCACAAAAAAAGGTGCATATCAATGCGTATGCACCTTTTTTCTCTAAAAACAAGAAAACAAGGAGGTATCCACATGCACAGAAACGCAAGGAGGACCCTTGCCGCAGCACTGGCCCTGGCACTCGCCGCGGGAACGATCACCGCTCCCGCATCCGCCGATGCCGCAAAGAAGCCAAAGCTCAGCAAGACATCCCTGACCCTGAAAGCCGGTAAGTCGGCGAAGGTCAAGATCAGGAACGTGAAGGCGAAAAAGGTAAAGAAGCTGACCGTGAAAACATCGGCGAAAAAAACAGCCGTCGTCAAAAAGAACGGCAGGACCGCCTTTACCGTAACAGCAAAGAAAAAAGGAAACGCGACCATCACGGCGGGCGTGAAGGTCGGAAAAAAGACAACAAACCTGAAACTCCGTG
>CAJTTQ010000078.1 GCA_910579145.1 uncultured Eubacterium sp. | reverse complement strand
GGTACTCTCGCTGTACTTCTCTGGAATGAAGCAGGACGTACTTCCCGAACCTTTTAAATCCTTGATGGTGCTATAGGAGGTGTAGACCTGATAGCCGCTTGCCTCGCTCGAGGCATTCCACGACAGCTGGTACTTGTCGATGATCTTTTTGATCCTCGCGCCGGTTACGACGTTTGGAATCGTGCCGCGGCTCACGAATTTGCCATGGGCGTTTTCTGCAGCTTCTTTGGCGTAGGTGTTCTTCCAGCCGTGGATCGTGACGCCGGTGGGCAGGTTTTTCAGGTTTGTCGTCATGATGGTGGACGGGAAGGTAAGTTTCGCTAATTTGTCACATCCCGAAAAGTTCATACTGATATAGTTTAACTCACCCTGATTGACCGAAATCGATTTCAGCTTTTTACAATCCCTGAAATAAAAGGTACTGTACCGGCTCCGCCTTACATGTTTCGTGATTGTCAGCGAGGTCAGTTCGTGGGCGTCGTCAAACGCGTCGCCGGCGATATACTGGGTGGAAGTCGGGATTTTGTATCGGCCTTTCTTTTTGGTCGGGTAAAATAGCAGGGTTTCCTCGTCGGAGTCGAACACGACACCCGCTTTGGTCGAGAACCATTTGTTTTTTGAGGATACTTGAATGGCCCTGCATTTGAGATCTTCTTTAACCTTTTTCAAATAGTTGATATTTTTTACGCCCGCCGGTATCCGGTAGGATCTTTTTGACATCGGGAAACAGACGATCTGTTTGCCTTTGCTGTCGTATAAAACGCCGCCGGTGGATGAAAAATATTTACTCTTTGACGAGACGGAGATTGATGACAGGCGGTTGTATCTCATGCGGTCTCCGATGGTTTTACATGTTTCCGGCAATCGGAAAGCACCTTTTTTTCCAGATGGGAAAAAGATGATGAAAACGCCATCAGATGAATACATGACACCATCTTTGGAATAGAAGTTTGGATTGCCCTTGGATACGACGATCCGGTCAAGGTGTTTCAGGTTCAGGGCGTCGCCGTAGTAATAGACAAACTTTTTGAGCGAGGCTGGAAAATGAATGGATTTTAAGTTTTCGCAGTCCTCAAACTGGGTCATGCGTATACTCGTCACGCCCTCTGGAATGGTAATGTTTGAGAAGTGCCCGCCGGTAAGTGCGTTGGAAGCAATGCGGACGACTCCCTTTGGTATGTCGAGGTCGCCATCCATATAGATCGGTGCCTGGATGAGTGACTCGCCCTTTTCATTGAGGAGCATGCCGTTTTGGCTGGAATAGTTCGGGTTGGATGAGTCAACGATAAATTTACTAGCTGCCCCGTTAAACGCGTTGTAGCTGATGTATCTCGTTCCTTTCATGATCGTGACGGTGCCAAGTTCCAGACAGTTTAGAAAAGCGGCGGAGCCGATCGTATCCAGTTTATTGGAGTAGGAAAAGGTTTTCAGGTGAATGCAGTTTCGGAACGCGTTTCCCTCAATTTCTTCGATGTGTCCGGTATTCTCCACAGTTTTTAATTCTGTACAGTTATTAAAAAGGCTGTATTCCACCGAATCCATTTTGGAAGACAGGCGGGCTTTTTTCAGATTGATACAGTTGGAAAAGCAGGAGGAACCCACTTTTGACACGGAGTCTGGAAGTGAGATGCTGCGCAGGTTCTGGCAGTTATAGAAAGCTTTCGAACGGATGGAACTGACTGAGGATGGGATCGTGATGTTAGTCAGGCTGCTGCATCCGGAAAAAGCTTCACTCGGAATGGAAGTCAGATAGCGGGATAACCGGACCTGTTTGAGCATCGAACAGTTTTTAAATGTCCGTTCATCCATTACAGTGACGGAATCAGGGATGGTGATCCTTGTCAATTTGGTACAGTCTTTAAAAGCAGAGTGCGCGATCTTTTTTACCGAAGACGGTACGGTGAAGGATCCCTCCTTTTCTGAAGGGCACTTAATGAGAAGGGTCCCGTCTTTACTGTAGAGAGCGCCGTTGATCGTCTTAAAATAAGGGTTTCCTGCGGTCGTAAATTTCGTTGTCTTCACGCCGTAAAAAGTGTATGGGGCGATGGCGGATACATTGCTGCGGATCGGAACGACCGAACTGCCCGAATAGTCGTACAATTCTCCGTAACGATCGACACGGTATACGCTTGTTGCTGCGTCTGCGCTGTTTGTATTTAGTAACAGGCAGATGAGCAGAAGAAACAGGATTAGTGGTGCATGTGTTATTTTTTTCATACTTAACCTCTTTTCTGCGCGGAACTTCAGTTCCGTGGCTTTTTTGCTCATAACCTTTTTTCTGCAAGGTGGATTCAGTACTGCAATTTGATACACCTTAGCTTTTGCTGTGCAAAGCCGTAAACGGCTTACATATTTTTGACCAGTAAACGTTCGCTGTGTCACTGTCTTGCCCTAGTGACTTCTTTGGTAGTCATAAAGTAATTATATCAGAAGAAGGAAAAAAATGCAAGTAACTGTGGGAAAAAGATACAGAAAGAAAACACCTGATAAACTGCTTGCCAAAACAGTAGAAAAGCCTTATAATATGTGTGTTGCGCAAATGTTGATTGCGGATATGGAGGGGGTTTATGCCATATACATCTGAGGATTTAAATAAACTGGATCAGGAGTTGAAGGAACTAGCAGATGAGAAATACCGCAAATTCCACGGCGGACTTATCCCGAATGTCGATACGGTCTTTTACGGCGTGAGAGTCCCCCTGCTGCGAAAGATCGCGAAACGTCTCATCAAGGAAGACTGGCGGGGATTCGTGGAGTTGACGAAAGATGCAGGAATATATGAGTGGAAGATGCTGTGCGGTATGGTGATCGGACTTGCAAAATGTGATTTTGAGGAAAAACTCGTTTATGTGGGACAATTCGTTCCAATCATTGATAACTGGGCTGTGTGTGATATCGTGTGCGGAGATCTGAAAGATGTGAAGAAAAACAGGGGGCGGATGTATGCGTTTATCAAACCGTTTTTATCTTCTAGTAAAGAGTATGAAGTGCGGTTTGCGGTCGCGATCTTAATGCAGTACTTTCTGACCGATGAATATATCGGTGAAGTATTGTCAATCTATGACGGGATTCGGCACGATGGCTATTATGTGAAAATGGCGGTGGCCTGGGGTGTTTCGATTTGTTTCATCCATTTCAGGGAAATCACGCTTGACTATCTTTTGTCTTGCAATTTGGATGATTTCACGTATAATAAGAGTATACAGAAAATGATGGAGTCATTTCGGGTGAGTGTGGAGGATAAGGAGATGCTCCGCGGAATGAAACGCCGGAAAGGAGAAAATAGGTGAAACTGGAAGTAAAAGACTTACATAAGAGTTTCGATGGAAAAGAGGTGCTGAAAGGTGTTCGTTTTTCCGTGGAGAGTGGAAGGGCGTTAGGATTGCTTGGGAGAAATGGCGCGGGAAAGACGACTTCCATAAGGATCATTATGGATATTTTTCATGCGGATGAGGGAGAGGTATTGTTGGATGGCAAACCGTTTGCCCCGTCAAAAAACCAGGTGGGATATCTGCCGGAGGAACGGGGGATGTATCCGAAAAAGACGGTTCTAGATCAGATGGTGTATTTTGCGAAGCTGCGGGGGTTCGATAAAAAGAAAGCGGTTGAGAATTCCAAAAAGTGGCTGAGACGCCTTCAGGTTATCGAATATGAGAAGCGTAAGATGGATACTCTCTCGAAAGGAAATCAGCAAAAGGTACAGTTGGCGGCGACACTCGTCTGCGATCCAGATATTATCGTGCTGGACGAGCCGTTTTCCGGACTGGATCCCGTGAATTCCCAAATCTTGAAAGATGTGATCGAGGAGTTGATCACGGTAGGTAAGATCGTTATTTTCTCCAGCCATCAGATGAGTTACGTGGAGGAATTTTGTGAGGATATAGCGGTCATCAATCAGGGCGAAGTGGTTCTTTCGGGAAGCCTGGATACGATCAAGGAAGAATACGGCCGCGGCCGCAAGATCCTGTCGGCACAGAATGTATCACTGGACGAACTGCAGCAGTGCTGTACAGATAGATTGAGTGATGTACTGACCATAGAGGGAAGGAATAAACACAGTTTGATCTTTCGCCTGAAAGACGGAGTGGAGCAGTGGGATGTGCTGAACCGGATGCGGGAAGAGGGAATCGACATTGATATGTTTGGCTGTTATGAACCGTCGCTCAATGACATTTTTGTGGCCTGTGTAGGAGATGAGGCGGATACAGATGAGGAGGGGAGAAAATAAGATGAAAAAATTACTACATGTATACAGTTTTGAACTGGGCAATTATTTTAAGAGCAAATCTTATATGATTTCCACGATCCTGCTCTGTGTACTCGCTATCATAGCGATCAGCATGCCGGCGATCATTTCCGCGGTGAAGGGAGGAGATTCCGGCGAAGGGGACGGCTCGGACAAAGCAGACAGTGTATTCGGGGAGTCGATCGCGCTTTACGACCCGGAAGGACTCGTCAGCGATGATATGGTACTGTCCTTTGGAAAGACGGAGATAAAGCGGAAGGACAGCGAGGAACAGGTGAAGGAATCCGTCGGCGCGGAAGATGTGGCGACAGGGTTTGTCATCCGCTCTTCGAGTGAGTTTGACTACTATGTGTTTAACCGTTCCATGTTTGATAAAGCGGAGGAAGTATTCCGTACACTGATGAGTACGGCATCGACGATGAAATTTTGTACCGAAAACAATCTGGATTACGAGGAAATAGAAAAACTGAATGCCGATCACATTGTGTGCAATGAGTTGGTGCTGGGAAAAGATTCCGAGGACAATTACTGGTACAGTTATGCGCTTGTCATCCTCGTGTTTATGGTGATCGTCATGTATGGTATGATGATCGCGACGAGCGTGGCGAATGAGAAGAGTAACCGCACGGTGGAAATCCTTGTGACAAGTACTTCTTCGTCAAGCCTTTTATTCGGAAAGGTATTTGCCGGAGCGACGGCGATCCTGTTCCAGCTGGGGTTGATCTTTACGAGTATTCTCGGTGCGTATCAGCTCAATAAAGAGAGTCTGGGCGGCATGCTCGACGTGGTATTTGATATCCCGGCAGATGTGCTGGTGACATTCGCGGTGTTTGGACTGGGCGGTTTTTTGATCTATGCGTTTATGTATGGAGCGCTCGGAGGCCTCGTCTCAAAGATCGAAGATTTGAACAAGAGTGCGGGAACGGCGCAGATGCTCGTTATGATCATCTATTTTCTCGTGCTGTTTCAGATGCAGGAGCCGGACGGTATTCTGATGAAGGTGCTGTCCTACCTTCCGGTGAGTTCTTATAGCGCGATGTTTATCCGGATCGCGATGGGAAAAGTGGAGACATGGGAAATCATTGTTTCCGCGGTGATCCTGTATGCGTCCGTTGTGGCGATGGGATTTGTGGCGGCGAAAATGTTTCGGAATTCCACGCTCCGGTACGGCAATCCGATCCAGTTATCGAAGGCGATCAAAGGACTTCGGACAAAAGGCAGTAATTCTTGATAATCTATAAAATTAATACTTGTTTTTTGTGAAAAAATTGTTATGATAAATATAGAGTGATTTTGTGACTGCGCTTGGTAGTGGCATGATTTAGCCGTGTTGCAGCGAGTCACAAACATGAGAGTAATGAAATAAAGCGAAAGCCGGTACAAATGGCTTTGCGGAAATGAGGGTAAATATGTTTGGTCAGTTAATCAGTATTTTAAAAAAGAATCCAAAGAAAATTGTATTTACGGAGGGAAGTGATCCACGTATTCTCGAGGCTTCTTCTCGTCTTCTTGCGAGTACGTTCCTCTCCCCGATCCTTGTAGGTGATCCAGAGGAGATTGCGATTGCGGCAGAGGACAGCGGTTTTAATATCCGCGGAGCTGAGATAATCGATCCGCTGCATTATGACGGGTTTGATGAAATGGTGGACTGTTTTTGTGAGATCCGGAAAAATAAGGGGATGACACAGGAAAAGGCTAGAGAGTTACTGTCCCAGGCCAATTATTTCGGAACGATGCTTGTGAAGATGGGAATCGCGGATTCGCTGCTCGGAGGAGCTACATATTCTACTGCGGATACGGTTCGTCCGGCTTTGCAGATCATTAAGACAAAACCGGAAAATTCCATCGTTTCTTCTTGTTTCATTCTGGTGCGCGCGTCTGCTACTGGAGAAAATGCGGTGCTGGCGATGGGGGATTGTGCCATCAATATAAAGCCTACCGAGGATGAGCTGGTTGAGATCGCGCTGGAACTGGCGGATTGTGCGAAGATTTTCGGTGTGGATCCAAAGCTTGCCTTCCTCAGCTATTCGACACATGGTTCGGGAGCCGGGGAGGATGTGGATAAGATGCGGAATGCGGCTGAAAAGACGAAAAAAGCAGCGCCCGATCTTCCGATCGAGGGCGAGGTACAGTTTGACGCCGCCGTGTCTCCGCGTGTGGCGAGGACGAAGTGTCCAGAGTCCGAAGTAGCTGGATATGCCAATACATTTATTTTCCCTGACATCAGTTCTGGGAATATTGGTTATAAGATCGCGCAGCGTCTCGGAGGATTCGAGGCTTACGGCCCGATTCTTCTCGGACTGAATGCGCCGATCAACGATCTGTCTAGAGGGTGTAATGCCAGCGAAGTGTATTCGATGGCGATCGTGACGGCGGCGCTGGCGTGAAAAACAGTGTGTGGGAGTTTGGTCAAATAGGGAAATCAAGTAAGTGAAAATATAAAAGGAGCAGGTATTTTAGGATATCTGCTCCTTTTTAAATCAGTGCTTACCGGCAAACAAAACACACCCATTCCCCGAGTACTTCTTTTCCTTCAATTAAAAACCCATTTTTCCGAAGCGTATTTTCTACTTCATCTGCCCGTGTATCAATGATGCCGGAGGAAATAAACAGTCCCCCGTCTGCCATATGAGGTCGGATGACACCAGAAAGCGGCATGATCACGTCGGCAAGGATGTTTGCGGTCACGATGTCAAAATCGTTTCCAAGCTGAGTGCTCAAAGAAGTTTCGTTTGTTCCTGCCGCGGCAGAAGGGGCGGCGTAAGTGTACGAGAGGTCGGCGTGTGTATTGTCCAGCAGATTGCCGGTAAACAGGCGGAATCGATCGTCGGAAATACGGTTTATGTGCATATTTTCCCTTGCCACACCGACAGCTATTTCGTCAATATCGGTAGCAGCAGCAAAAGAGGCACCGAGTTTCAGGGCGGCAATCGCAAGGATGCCGCTCCCGCACCCGACGTCTAGTATCCGTTTTTTCTCACACCCGTATTTGGAAAGCGCCTGTATGCACAGTTTAGTTGTCTCGTGTGTACCGGTGCCAAAAGCGATCCCGGGGTCAATGTCGACAACGATGTCGTGTTCCGGTGAGTAGTCCGCTAGAGAACAAGTTTCCCATGTCGGCTTGACAATGACGTGTTCTGCCGCGCGGAATGGCTGAAAAAAAGTTTTCCAGTTGTTCATCCAGTCTTTGTCTTCCGTTTCGGAAAGGCTGACGGTGCCTTTCCCGATATTTGTGTAGGGTTTGATTTCCTGAAAGATATGCTGTACATCCAGTATGATCTGCTCCGGGTTACCGTTTTCCGGTTCCATATAGAAATGCACTTTGGCAGAGCCATCGTTCTCTTCGGGGTCTGGAAGGATATCGACATACATCTGTTTTTTGTCTGCCTCGCTCAGTGGTACATGATCTTCGATTTCAATACCTTCCACACCGATTTCATCCAGCATATAGCTCAGGATGTCGACGGCGTCTGTATGTGTATCCAGTGTAAATTTGATCCATTTCATATGATTCCTCTTTTCTGCTGTTGTTTAAAAATTGGTATGATGCTAAAAATGGTTAAATCTAGTGAATGTTATATAACCTAATCATATCATAAGGGAACAGGCTGGTCAAATCAGATCTGTAAGATGTCTTTTTTACGTTTTGGGATTGTAAAAAAGAACAAATATGATATAGTAAAACGTAGAGGATCAATGAGAAACGTAGCTTAGCTGACAATTTGTAAAGAAAGGAAGAGATTACAACAAGAGCTTGTTCATGGACGGCGGGAGCGTATCTTGACCGGGTTCTATGAAAAAATATGGTTTTGAGAGCAGGGGGAACATATGGATAACGACGAAAAATATATGAGGGAAGCCATCCGGCAGGCGAAGAAGGCATACGTGAAAAATGAAACGCCGATCGGCTGTGTGATCGTAAGCGACGGCCGTATAATCGCCCGGGGGTATAATAAACGAAATGAGAAGAAAAATACGCTGGCGCATGCTGAAATCATAGCGATCCATAAGGCAAGCCGCGTCGTCGGCGACTGGCGGTTGGAGGACTGTACGATGTATGTTACGCTGGAACCGTGCCCTATGTGCGCCGGAGCGATCGTGCAGGCGAGGATTCCCCGGATCGTGATTGGAAGTATGAATGCAAAAGCGGGATGTGCCGGGTCTGTTGTCAATCTGCTCCATATGGAGGGCTTTAATCATAAGGTTGAGGTGCAGACCGGAGTACTTGGGGAGGAATGCGGTCAGATGATGAGCGGATTTTTCCGTGAACTGCGGCTGAGAAAAAGGGACAGGCAGGGTGCCGGGGAGGACGAGTGAGGATTACATGTGGGATAATTTGGAAATGTTTCAGGAAATGTTTCAGGAATTGCTTTTGGAATTGTTAAAAATTTTTATCCTCTTTTGTCGCGGTTTTCATTTGGATGTAAGAAAAAGAAGAACGGTATTGGCGGTTGATCTTCTCGCGACAGTTGTTTTTTCCTATATGATCGTATGGACACAGCAGTGGATCAATCCGATGGTGCCATATTTGTTTTTTGTATTATTCACATCTTTGGTTACGTATAAGGATAAAGTGTATCGCATCATAGGACTTACATGTTGGGCAGCCATTACACTGGGGTTGATCGACGGGATCAACAGCACGATCGTTCAGATCATTTTTGGGACGTTCGGCGTGATGCACGTGGCGATGGAAGGAGTCTGCGCGTCTATCGTGACGATTCTTTTTCTGAGTGTCAGTGTTTGGATGTTAAATCGAAGAAATGCGCAGGGACTGCGGGGAATGCCGATACGGTATTTTGTGTTTTTTTCTGCGATGGTTTTTATGCAGCAGATTTCGCTTACCCTGGTCTGGGAAAAATTCGCAAGGGAAAGAACTTCTCTTTATTTTGTTTTTCTGTTATTGGCACTTGGGGTGTTGGTTCAGATGGCGCTGGTTTTGCTATTGGCATCCGATAACTATTTGTATCAGGAACATTTAGTGCTGAATCAGAAGTTTTTGGCCGCACAGGAACAGCATTATCAGTATTTAGAGAAAAAAGAGGAGGATACAAAGCGGTTCCGCCACGATATGCGCGATCATATGCGGACGATCGGCCGGATGGCAGAGCGGGGAAAAAGTGAAGAGATTGTCAGGTACATGGAGAGGATTTTTCAAATACTTGAGAAGAAGAAGGAAAGTATCGTTGTCGGGAATGGGGTTGTCGATGCGATTTTAAACCAGTTTACCGAGCGGTGCAGCGAGAAGAAAATCCGGCTTTGCGTCGGGGGCCGCCTTCCAGCGGATTGTTTTGTGGAGCCATTTGATCTCTGCACCATTTTTTATAATATTCTTAAAAATGCCGAGGAGGCGGCTGGACAATGCGGGGAGGAAAACCGGAACATCGAGGTACATATCCGATATGAGCAGCAAATGATCATGATCCAGGAAGAAAATACCTGTTGTCATACATTGAATATCCGGGGAGGAAATCTGGTGACAACGAAGGAGGATGCGAAAGGGCATGGTTATGGAATTCAAAATGTGATACAATCGGTACGACGATATAGCGGAAAGTTTAGTTATGAACAGTCTGAAGGAAAGTTTCGGTTGTGCATCATACTATATGATCAAAAAAACAAACCTTCTACGACAGAAACCAACCATTGACGACAATGATATTGTAATAGGGGAGATGTGATGTTATGCTATGGAGGAAATTTAACATCATACGATTTAAGAAGGGAGAACGTGGAAGGATATGAAACATGTAAAAAAGGTAATCGTGTTGCTGCTGGCGTTTTCGGTATTGATCTGTGACTTAGGGGGAAGACCGGTAAAAGCAAAGGCGGGAAGTGATGACGAGTATATCGACTGGGTAGAGGAAGAAGAGCCGATCGAAGTGGACGAAGATGTGCTGGATTCCTGGGAAGAGGAAGAAGAGGCGTGGGACGATGATGATGTGTATGACGAGGAAGAGGAGGACGATGACGAAGGAGACGACGATGAGGATGACTATTATATCGATGACACAATCAGCGTGAACATGGATATCAAAGAGCGCTGGGAGAACCACTATAACGCGGAAGTTACGGTTACGAACCTGACAGATGAGACGATTGATAACTGGGCGGTAGCGTTTGACTACGGGGATGAGATCGAGCATATCTGGAATGCCCAGATCACCGCACATGAGGAAAATTCCTATACGATAAAGTGCCTTGACTGGAATCAGGATATTCCGGCCAATGGCAGCGTATCGTTTGGGATCACGGCGAAATTTGCCGGGGAAGCCGGGGATATTTTAAATGAATACCTGATCAATGATACCGTTGAGATCAATGAGGATAATTATTCTGTGACATATCATGAGTCTTCGGCATGGCCGGGATATGTTTCGGGAGAGATCCGGGTAGAGAATAAATCCGACCTCCGGATCGAAGACTGGAAACTGGAAATTGCGACAAATCTCGATATCCAGCAGATCTGGAACGCCTCGATAGAGAGCGAATATACGAATGATGATAATGAAAAGGTGTACTTATTTAAAAATATGGGGTATAATCAGAACATAGCAGCAAAGCAGACCTGTTCCTTTGGTTTTATCGCTAAAAAATCGCCGGGCGATGTTAAAGTGGAGGCACAGGATCTCTTTTCGGTAAGTACGGCCGAGCCGGGTGAGGATGAAGAGGATTGGGAGACGCCGGAGGCAGTAGAGGGATTGACAGAAGATGACTTTTTAGAGTATTCGGATTATCTGGATTATCTAGAGTCGCAGGGCGGCGGTAATATGCTGCGGTCCAGAGCGAAGGCGGCGAAGAAGACGGAGGCGGTGCCGAAGAAGACGATTCCGCGAAAGGTGTCCGCGGTTTATGAGGTGAAAGGTGAGAAAACTCCTTATAGGAAGAAGGCTTTTCAGAATTTTTGTATGGGGAAAGTGAAAGGGAAGAACGGGGAAAAGTACGCATATGGGGTAGTACATTGTGGGAAGAATGCAGTTTTGATGAAAATGCAGTTGGAAGAAGAGAAGGGAAAAAAGAAGGTAGCAAGGATTAAAGGATGGATGACATTAAAGAATTTTGGACATACGCAAAGTCTGGAGTCTTTTGTGTATAAAGACGGGGAAAAGGAAAAAGAATATTTTCTTCTGACAGGAAAAACGTATGTACTAACAAAGGAGGAAAAAAAGAAGGCACAGCAGGAGGCCAAGAAAAAGAAGAAAAAATTGAGTCAGATTTTAAAGAATTTCTGTACACAGGTGGTTTGTGTTGAGTTTAAAAAGGATGCGAAAATTAAAGAAAAAGACTGTGGAAAACTGGTGGGAGTGACATACTCCAACAAGAAAAAGCAGAGATTTGGCAGACTTAATCGTGTGGATGTCGGTCTGAAGGGCGAGGACAGGATTGTTATCTGGAAGCGCCGGAAGGAGGATCAGGCAGTTCAGGTAGGTACATATTCGTTTGGTTCGAATATAAAAGAAAAACTGGTACAAAAGAAAAAGATCTCGTTCGCGAAATCTAAATTACTGAAATATAAGACATCTTTTACGATGAAGAAAGATACCTCCAACTATATACTTCCTAAATCCATGCAATCCATTGATCAGGGCGGGGATAATACGATCTATATAGCATCCGGGAAACAGGGTGATAGTGAATTGTGTATAGCGGAATGCAGTGCGGATAAGGGAGTATATCGGAAAAAATATACGTTTAAATTTAAGAAGAAAACGAAAAAGACGATTAAGGAAAAGACTTATTTTCCGATTCAAGGTAAAAAGCCTGCTAATAAAAAGTCAAGTGTTTTTTTGAAAAAATAGAAAGAAATTTTGTTTTGACTTTTGGGCATAACT
>CAJTTQ010000077.1:5105-12171 GCA_910579145.1 uncultured Eubacterium sp. | reverse complement strand
TTATTTCATTTAATCATTGTATTTTGTAACAATTTTGTCGAATTCCAACGAACCCCCAAACAGATCCAGCGCACTTCCGACGGTATAGTTCATTCTCCCTCCGGATATTTCGCGCAATAATTCCAAATCAGCATAACTGCCAATACCGCCCGCATACGTTACCGGGACTTCCTCCTCTCTCGCAAGGATCTGGACCAGCTCTACATCGATTCCGCTTCCTGTCCCCTCCACACCGACTCCGTGTACGAGAAATTCATCACAATAAGAAGATAAACAGTTCATTAATTCCTCATCCAGTGCCTGCTCTGTAAATTTCTGCCAGCGATCCGTTACAATATAGTACCTTCCATTTTTTTTACGACAGCTCAGATCCAGTACGAGATGTTCCTTTCCCACGAGCCGGCGCAGTTTTTCCAAACGGTCAAAGCGGATGCTGCCATCCGCAAACACATAGGAAGTAATGATCACATGGCTGGCTCCAGCCTCTAAAAAGAAGCGGGCATTATCACAGGTAATCCCGCCGCCGGCCTGAAGTCCGCCAGGGTATGCCCCCAGCGCGGCTTCTGCCTGACGAAGGTCTTCTGTATAATACTCGCTGTCTTTCGCGTTCAGGAGAATGACATGACCGCCGGGGAGTCCTCTCTCGCGGTACAATTTCGCGAAATCAGACGCCTCCATATCGGAAACAAAATTTTCCTGCGCCTGATCTCCTTCATCGTTCAGGCTGCCTCCCACGATCTGCTTCACCTTTCCATTGTGTATATCAATACAAGGACGAAAATTCATCTGAACCTCCATTTCATGATGCCAGGGTCAAAAGGTCAAAATGCAGTTCATTCTTGCATGATAAGGCATTTGAACTTGGCCCGCCAAACATGAGAAAGAAGCGATTTACGCAGTAAATCAAAGGAAACCTTACCTTTTCTTTGCCGGCAGGCCTAATATCTCCCTCACGGTCTTCTCCATCTCTGTCCGGTCACAAATGGTATCGTGCAGGACATCCGCCGAGCGGATTTCCTCAATCGCGTTCGGAACCGGGACACCCGACAGCTTTTCGAGCTGGTCGACCAGCTCGAGGTCGCTCACACCGTCGCCTTTTTCCCCCAGCGCGTTCATGACGCTTCTCGTAAACTTATACGGACTCGCCGTCGAGGCGATCACGGTTTTACGGCCTGTCTTTTGCGCCTTGTCATAATAGACATGGCTCGCAACTGCCGTATGGGTATCCATCACGTAACCGGTGCGCTCATACATCGCGCGGATGGCTGCGCGCGTTTCGTCCTCCGTCGCGAAACCGCCGGTAAAATCGTTCAGGCGCGCCTGCATCTCATCGGTGATCCGGTACTCGCCTCCCGTGGTGAGAGCCTCCATCAATTCTCTCGTCTTTTCCGCGTCCTCACCCGTGATCCGATAGATGAGCCGTTCTAGATTGCTGGAGATCAAAATATCCATCGACGGAGAAGAAGTCAGGATAAACTCACGTTTCCGGTCATACGTTCCCGTCTGGAAAAAGTCAAACAGCACTTTATTTTCATTTGACGCACAAAACAGCGTCTCGATCGGCAATCCCATATTTTTTGCGTAATAAGCTGCTAAAATATTGCCAAAATTCCCCGTCGGAACGACCACATGGATCTTCTCCCCGCACGAAATCTCCCCCTCCCGGAGCAGGCGTCCGTACGCATACACATAATAGACGATCTGCGGTACAAGCCTTCCGATATTGATCGAATTCGCCGACGAGAACTGATACCCCGCCTGATCCATCTCCTGCGCGAGTTCCCGCGAATGGAACATGGCCTTGACTCCCGTCTGGGCATCGTCAAAATTCCCCTCGATCCCGACGACATGCGTATTTTTCCCTTTCTGCGTGACCATCTGTTTTTCCTGGATCGGACTCACGCCGTTTTTCGGATAAAATACGATGATACTCGTTCCCGGCACATCGGCAAAACCGGCCAGCGCGGCCTTTCCCGTATCCCCGGATGTCGCCGTTAAAATAACGATCTCATTTTTCACGCCATTTTTTTTGGCAGCCGTCGTCATCAGATACGGCAGGATCGAGAGCGCCATATCTTTAAAAGCGATCGTCCTCCCGTGGAACAGTTCCAGATAATAAGCGCCGTCCTTTTTTACCAAAGGTACGATCTCGTCCACATCAAACGTGCCATCGTAGGCGCCGTCAATGCAGGACTGGAGTTCCTCTTTGGTAAAGTCGGTCAAAAAGAGCTTCATCACTTCATATGCCGTTTCCTTATAAGAGAGTCCCGCCAGCGCTTCTAGTTCCACATCCAGCGCTGGGATCGTCTCCGGCACAAACAGGCCGCCATCGTCAGCCAGTCCCTTTAAAATCGCCTGAGAAGCGCTGATCGGATCAGCGTCGCTTCTCGTACTTTTATATCGTAATTCCATCATATTTTCCTCTCATTTCTGCGCGGAACCTCGGTTCCTTATTTTTTTTAAATAATGAAGTAACTTTGTGTCAATCAGCGCGCCGACACAAGTTACATTTACGTTCTATCCTGACAAGCATTTTCTTCCAGCCGGGAACGCTTGCCAATCGCGTGATAATATACCAAAAGTAATACGATCGCCGCCGCTGCCAGCATATTTCGGAAGCGCCCTCCCTTTTTCGCCCAGCGGACGAGTCTGGAAACAAGTTCCTTTTTCCGCTCTTCTGTCATTCCGCGCTCTTCATCCGTGAAATATAGGAGCAGATAGGATAATCCCGCCACCATGGCTATCGTCGCGTACATTTCCACCTTCGATTCTTCCCCTGTCTTCGGTTCCTGATCCTTTGTTCCAGAAGCTGTGCCGGTCTTTGTCCGTTCCGGCCCGCTCTCCTCATACTCATCCTCTTCTTCATCGAGGTCAGGATCCTCGATCACTTTCGCCGGCGGCGTCGCGGTCGCGCTTTGCGGCGTTGGAGATTTTGTCACCTCAGGCTGGTTCGTCGGTTCTGCTGTCGTATCCGGCTTATCTGTCTCTTCCGGCTTTTCCGTCTCTTTTGGTTCCTGCGTCGGCCCCTCTGATGGCTGTTCGGTTTTTTCCGGTTTTTCCGTCGGTTTCTCCGTATTCGGAACAGGAGTACCGGTCTCAGCTGGTTGTTCCGTCTCAATTGGTTCCTGCGTCGGCCTGGGAGTCGGTGTTCCGGTTCCTTCTGGCGTTTCCGTAGGTTTAGCCGTCGTTACAACACCCGTTTCCACATCCGGCCGCTTAGTCGGCTTCAGCGTCTCTACTGGTGTTCCCGTGGGGTCCGGCTTATCTGTCTCCGCCGGCTTTACGACTGGTGTCCCGGTCGGCACTGGTGCCGGGGTACCCGTAACAACTGGCGGCTCTGTCACCACTGGCCCATCCGGTACATCCACGAGCGCCATATCCCCAGCATAATCTGTTTTTGCATCCCCGTTCCTCTGCTCGGAAAAGACTTTCAGCTTATGCTTTTTGGCATCAAATCCGGCGGGCAGGGTAAATGTCACCGTTCCGCTCTGACTACCCGCCCTATCGGTTTCTGCCAGTACACCATAATGCAAAACGATCTCCTCGTCTCCCTCTCCAGACGTAATGATCGCAGACAACGTCTGTTTGTCACCGGTCCTCACACCACTATAATCAAATGAAATCTTATTATCGTTTCGCTCGATTTCTGAAACTCCCGGTGCGGCATCTCCACTTTTAAGCGTCAGCTTCCAGACGTGGCCGATGTTATCTACCGTGTCATAGTCGCGTACCTCCTTCAGCGTGTTTTCACCAGAGATGACGTCAAAAGACTTACCGAACATCAAATCTCCTTCCGGTACCTCGCTCTCAAAAATCATAGAAGTAAATACGACTTGGGACGACCTCACATTAAGTGCCGGACTGATCCCCTGCGTATATTCTTCTTCTTTTGCATGATCAATGATACAGGAAAGACTGCCAGCCGTTCCGACAACGCCCCCCTGAAAACAGTTCTTTTCTTCCTGATCCTCTGGCGTAAGTTCATACTCGACATAGCACTCAGAACGCAGCCACCATGATGCTGGCTCTCCGCTCATCTTTTTCACCCGGCTCACAGCCTTGTCCGTTTTGTTATCGTTGTATCCATAAGAAGGCCGTGTCACTTCTTTGGCATCCAAAAGAAAGATCGACGCATCAGAGAACGGTACAAAACGCAGTCCCCGATAACCTTTTCCATCCTGTTCTGACTCTTTCGCTTTCGAACTTTTTGCAATTGCATTTTTCTCACCCGTATTATAGTGCGAATCCATAAAATCTCCGTTCAAATATGTACGCGCCTCTGTCCAGTCAGCCAATGCCGAACCTTCTGAATGCAGTGTCATATCCTCTATCACATTCGAATATTCTAAGAGCATCGTACTTTCATCCGTACCAAATTCCGTGGTAGACGGATCCAAAACTCGGTTCTCGATACCAAATCCCTGATTCTGAACTCCAAAATAAACATAATCACCACGCCACTTCTGCCCCGATCCCGTCGGTACGATCGGCCGTGAAATCCCCTTCGTTCCCAAATTGATCGTTCTAGCATAATTACTGGTCTCTATATCCGAATCATCCGCTGCCTTTACATTTGGCGCACTCCCGCCAAGTACCGCACTTGCGACCATCGAAATACTTAACAGCCATGCCAGTATCTTCCTTGCTTTCAACCGCTTCATATTCTATACCTCCTGCGTAACCCATGGCATTCCTTTTACATATTTTAAAGTAGCGATATCACGTATACATCCGTTTAGATTTTACCACACACAGCGATCGTTGTCAAAGAAAAAGAACAGCCTGCGCCGAAATCTGCAAATGTCAAGTTTTTCTGCACACATTGGACAAAATTTTTTAAATCTGAAATAAAGAGGAAAAAAAGTAGCTCACTCCCCATCATAAAGCATAATTTTTTATATATATTCTTTTACTATATATTAAAAATAAAGACAAAAATAAAACTGCCTGTAAACCAGTTTATATAAACCAGTATTCACTTGTTTCAGCTCTACATAGCCACCCTCCATAGTTCATCCTGAAACATTTCTTCTGCACTCCTCCATCCAAACATTTTCCGTGGATACTGGTTCATCCACCGTTCTAGTTTCTTTATATCCCGTCTTGGTACATCATCAAAACTTTCGCCTTTCGGATAAAACCTTCGAACCAGTTTGTTATTATTTTCATTTGATCCACGCTCACTACTACAATATGGATGACAATAATAAACTTTTGTCCGGTTCTTCTTGTTTCTCCGGGAACGCTCCATCCCCTGCCAATCCGAAAACTCTGTCCCATTATCAACCGTAATTGATTTGAACATTCTCCTAAACCCTTTTTCCGTATACTTTCTTTCCAATTTGTCCATAACACGTACCACTTCCGACATGGTGTGTTCATTCAATGGTTCAATAATCTCAATCCGTGTTTTCCGTTCCGTGAGAACCAAAAGGGATTTCTTTGATTTACCCTGTCCCCCGACAACCGTATCCATTTCCCAATTTCCCACCTCATTACGCCCCATGACTTCCGGCGGCCGTTCTTCGATACTCGTCCCCGCACTCAAACGCTTTTGAACCTTACGCTTTCTTTTTCCTTTCTTCCTGGAAACACGATATGGACAGTCTGCCATAGTAAGATTGAGGAATACCCCGTCTTTAATATAATTATATAATGTAGTCAGACAAATCTTTGTTTCAAAATGCAAATCCTTTTTCTGTATCATTACAAGGGCAACTGCCGGAGAATTTTTTTCATCCCCGACTGTTTTCTCCACATATTTAACAAACTTATAGTCATTTCCAATTTTTAAAGGACGTCCCTTTTTCTTCTTGTTTTCGTCTGCCCTTTCCTGTGCCAGATTAGGACTATAAATCTCACTTTCTGTCCAGTCGTAATTTCTCTTGATGGTTTTCCCCCGCTTTAGTTCCCTGTAAATGCTACTGTGATGGAACCCAAGCAGATCTGCTATCTCTTGAGGCTTATGTCCAGCATTATATAATGCTTCAATTCTCAGCCTGTCTTCCCATTTAATCGTTATATACCTTTTTTCTTTTTGCATCTTTCTTAAAATCCTTTCGTAAAAAACAAAGGCGGAGAACCTTCTCTCCGCCAAAAAGCAGTTGTTTCTCATCTGCTTATTTCCTATCGCTGGATAATACAATTTCAATCGGCCCTTCAGAAGCACCTTTGGCTACAAAAGTCACGCTCGCTGCTTTTTTATAGCCAGCTGGTGCAGTTTTTTCAATAACAGTATATATCTTTCCAACAGTAAAAATTTTAGAATTAAAAATGTAAGCACTCCAACCTCTGTAAACCTCATTTCCAACATCATCGACAATACTTATTTCTGAGCCGCGAATCCTTTCACCTGTTATATTATCAATTCTACTAAACCTTAATAACGGTGTTTTCGTACGCCAGTCTTCTATAACAGATAAAGGTTTTTCACTGAAAATTGCTACCCAAGTATTATTTTTATCATTATATGCCATAGCTCCACATTGCCAATCACTTTTTATCATATTTTTATAATGTCCAGAAGATCCTTTCCAGCCTTTTATGGCATCTGCTGGAGCACTGGAACCGATATACAAATTTTCACTTCCCCACTCTAGTTCATCCATTATTATTCCATTTACAGTAAAATATTCATCCCATCTTTTACAAAAATTCTTGTGACTATCAAATCCATCTTTTTCCACTCGGGTAATTGCTAGATTATATAATTCTTCAGACCATTCAAGTTTTCTTTGACCTGCACTTTTCCTTGTTCTATTTTGAAGTTCAAATGCTTCTTTTGCTCTCTGCCTATTACTTGGGAGATTCACCTTGACTTTAGTTATAGTTGTTCTCATCTTACCCGAAGGCATTTTCTTTTTTACCTTTACTGTAATTTGGGCATTTCCCCACTGTTTTCCGGTAATTTCGACACAGTAAAACTTCTTTTTGTTTTCCCTTTCTTTAAATACTTTTACGGAAACAACCTTTTTATTATTACTCCTAGCAGTTATCTTTTTTATGGTAACATATCCTCCCGCCTTTCTTTCTTTTTGGTTTACTCTATATACTACCTGGCTATAAC
>CAJTTQ010000077.1:0-5095 GCA_910579145.1 uncultured Eubacterium sp. | reverse complement strand
GATTTTACCGTCTTTGCCTCACTCCCAGTCTCCCCCATGACAGCCACCAACATCCCTGCCACAAACAAAAAGAATAAATTTCTCATCACCTTTTTCATAATGATCACTCCTTCATTTATTGTATATAATAATTATATATTATACAACTTTTGCTGTCAATAGTTTTCTACCACCTTTTTTGACAAATGTATTTTTTCTTTTCCAAATAATACCATAGAATAAATTCTCACTCAATTATTTTCGTTCGACATTTCTCGACACTATTCGACAAACCTCTTCTTCACATTAAAAAAAGTCCCCGAAAACCAGTGTTTCCAGAGACCATATGTAAATCATTTATTACAGGTCACAAATGACCTACTCCCTTTTTTCGATGCTGACACCCGTGCTGTCCATGCTGATCAGCAGCGCACAGTAATCAAGCATAACCTGAAAGAACACCTGTGACATATTACACCCCTTTTCTTCTGCCACAGCCTCGAGCTGCTTTCGCTGTTCATCCTCGATATAAACGGTCAACAACGCTTTCCTCTCAATGTAAGCCGGATCGCTTCGCTGGGTAAGCAGGATCCGTGGATCGATCTTTCTGTCACCCTCCATAAAATACCGGATCGCCCGTTTGGGAAAAACAACCGTCTTACTGATCTCTTCCCGCTTTGCAAGAAAATCGACCAGTTCGAAAACCTCCTGCGATACATAACCTGAATAAAGTCTTTTTGCCATAACATACCTCTTCTTTTCCAGAGGTCATTTGTGACCTCCCAACAAGTTTTCTATCTGCCTTATATAAAAATGATATTTTTCTTCGCCCGATTCGTCAAGTAAAATTTTGTTTTCCTGTAGATTTTTTATAATTGTAGCTGTATCCTCCATAAACATATCCGACGTGATCTGTTTCCTTTTTGCGCTTGTCTTCTTATACTTCTTTACATCGCCGGAATTGATATTTTTACTCTCAGAATCCCTGACAAGAGCAGCCTGCTCTTCTTCATCCAGGCTTTCCACTGCTCCAGCCGCCACACTCACTGACACCTTGTTATTCAGAAGCGCATCCTTTAAAGCATCGCTTCCCCGTTTATCTACTTTTTCAAACTTGTTGATCTGTCCCCTGGACAATCCGGTCGTCTTTGTCAGAATATCCCTTGTCGTCTCACCCTTGATCCGGATCTTCCCCTCTTCCCCGTCTTCGTATGAACCGTCAATGTACTCGATCCCTTTCGACCTCAGCTCCTCAATAATGTTTTTCCATTCCTGGATCTCGATGTACATATCGCCGTCCGTGTATTTTCTGGCTTCCTTGTTTGTAATGATGATCGCATATCTCTCCTTGTTTGTCTCGCTTAACGGCAGTTTGATCAGTTCAGTGCCGCGGTCTACGCACGGAATCAGTGTATCTTCCGTCCAGTCGGGAACCTCTTTATCTGCAATCAGGCGGTCAATGGCTGCCAGTCTGCGTTCCCCGCCCAAAAGCAGGTATCTTCCATCCGGCTTCCGGCTTACATGCAAAGGCTCTACCAAGGTGTAATCGCGGATCGAATTTGCCAGTGATGTGATCCCTCTGATGCTGTATTTGTTATTTGGATTCTTGTCTATCATGTGCCGCGGAACATTGATCGTTTTGCCCATCACCTGGCTTTTCGATACCTCCGAAAGCAAACCAGCGCCTACCTTGACTTGCTCCTCCTGATTTTTCGTTACTCCTTTTATCGAACCAACACTAAATTTCCCCATCTCCATCTTCCTTTCTTCTACAGGTCATTTGTGACCCATTCTATCCTTCATCATCCAAAATCTATTTTAAATGACTGATCAAACAATAAGCGGCATTCCTTTCTTAACAGGTCACTCGTGACCTCTAACAATTAACGGTCCAGATTTATCCTTTTATGCTTCCTGTTTTTAGTTGGTGTCTGGCCCTCTTTCCTCTGTTTATCAAAAATATCCTTCAGATCCGGCACCCTCTCCATTCCGTTCCGTGATAGTTCCCCCATATCCTGTAAAACACCCATAAGATCATGTTCTTCCGAGATTCTGGCGTAACTCATTTTTTTCACGCATTCCTTCAACCACGATTTTTCATCCTGTAACCCCTGTATCGTACGGATGACTTCAGATCTGTCCTTTTCCCCGACCGAATGGTACACGGAACCCTGCTCATGCTCATATCCTTCTTTTTCCATGAACGAGCGTATCTCATGATATGCGTTCGTATAGTCATGGCCGCTTGCTGGTTCATAGATATTTTTTAACGCTTTTACGTCCAGATCAAAATAAACCGAAACCCGGCTTTCACTATTTTCCATTTATGGCACCTGATTTCTGATGTCTGGCATCCCATGCCAGCTTCCCGGCTTTTAAGTCTTCCCTTCCGCCTTTGTCGTCATCCATATACCATTCACTCACCAGCTCAAAAAACCAGTCCGTCCTTTCCAGCGTAAGCATGGCAACACCAAATGATGCCAGTTCTTTGGAGGAAGTGATTCCTTTATAACGACCCTCTCCCGTTTTAATGATCTCCGGTCTGTTGTAAACACGATCCACAAGTGCCATCACTTTGTCATAATCAAGGTTCTGCTCATCGACCTTTTCCCTGTCTAATACGATTGTCACTTCAAACATCCTTCGCTCCTTCCTGACAAATAGGTCATTTGTGACCCCCTGTCCCATTCTGTTTTATAATGTACTCCGTCAGTTCCAGATAATCCTGTGTCACCCTGCTCTTTTTTGTTCCCCCATCATAAGCAAGAAGCGGTTTTTGTACAAGACTACTCTCCTCCACATTTTTACTCTGGCTGATCGTGACCGGGATGATGTACTCGCCAAACATCTCACTCAGCAATTCATAAACGGCTTTTGAAACATTCTTCCTTCCATTCCATTGGGTGAAGAACATCCCGCCAATCCTTAAACCGGCATCATACTCTGAAACCGTCTCAAACAGGTTCATGATAATGGACGCACCGAGCAGGCTTCCCCCGTCACAGCGCAGGGGTACATAAACTTCATCCGATGCCACCAGTCCGTTTATGTTGGTAATGGATATGGACGGACTACTGTCTATTATACAATAGTCATACTCATCTTGTACAGTCCTTAAATGCTTTTTCAGACGGAACTGCTGCGGTGATGTAACATCCGCCTTCATTCTTTCCTCAGCCTCTGATAACGTCAGAAAACTCGGGATCATGTCAAGATTCTCATACTCTGTACGGCGGATACATTCATGGATATCCAATTCCCGGTCAAGCAGCAGATCCTCCACCGACTTCTGCTTTTTCGTACAGGTTCCCCGGTAAATGCTGTTAAACAATTCGATAAAATCCACCTCACTGAACATGCACGTACTGTTCATCTGCGGATCCAGGTCAACCAGCAATACCCTCCTGTGATGTACAGCTGCCAGCATATGCGCCACAGTTGTAACACTGGCTGTTTTCCCAACGCCGCCTTTGTTGTTTAAAAATAAGATTGTTTTCATTTTCTGTCTCCTTCCTGTATCATCTCATACATATAATATGGCAGATCATTCTCATCCAGATTGCTCATGTATTCCTCTGCCTGTTTCTGATCTTTAAACTCAATCCCGGTATCTTCCCATTCGCCGGTTTCCTCATCCACACAGTGCCGGAGCCGGGCCTTTTTGCCTTTAATAAATTTATTGTAATACCAGTCTTCCACTGGAACGCCGTTTTCGTCGTAATAGTCTGTTGTATGCCCTCCTGCCTTCAACTGCGGCAAAGCACCATGAAAAGGAATACTCCCATTATATTTGATGCCGTTTACTTCAAATTGTACAAACCAGCAACCGCGTTGCACAGGATTTTTTATAAGTTCCTTTTTGAACCCATAATCTTTTTCAATTATATCCAGCAATTGTTCTTTTTCCATGATCCTCTCTCCTTTACAAGTTTTCGACTGAAAAACTTTAGAAGGTCACAAATGACCTTTTGGCTTCCACATTTATTATATAGTATTTATATAATAAATGTCAAGACAAATTTGACAACTTATTTGACAAAATATCTTTTAAAAGTTACAGGTCATTCGTGACCCCTGGTTTCTTTTTCCGCATCGTATCTCATCATCTGGTTATGCTCCCGTTCATTCCTTGCTTTTTCCCATTCGGATTTTAACCCTTTCCGCATTCGGTTGACAGCAGATGCCAGTGACATTCCGCCTGCGATCTGTTTCGTATATTCCTGCCTATTTTCCCCTGCCGCCAGTTCCCTCTGCTCCGCATCAAGCGTACGCACTCCCTTTTGAATCGCATTACCCAGCCTGGTATACGGATCCTTCTTCTGATGTTTCCTGCTTTTTCGTGCAGCTGAATGAGTCCCCAGTTTCTTCTGATCTGCATCAAACGTACGCACTTCCTTCAGGATTGCATTACCAAGTCTGGTATACAGATCCTTCATCTTTCCTTCTTCATATGTTTTCCCGGTTGTCCCGTATGCCTCTGCATATTTCTCACTCTGTAACCCAATCCGTGTTTTAAATTCAGCAAATTCCTCCCGGTGGTATTCATTCAGGTAAAGCGTGCTGAGATCATCCAGATCATTCCTCACAGATGCCATAACCGGATTGTTGTAGTTCCACGTGTTCCGGTTACAGTCGGGCATTTTCTGGTACAGTCTGATAAATTCCTGTTTCAGCTTTCTGTCCCTGGAAAGAGGATGGTTCTGTTTCTGATCCAAAATGCTCCCACGGATGATGCTGTTGATCTGCTCATTGTTTTCTCTTTCATGCAAGATCTCATTTACGATGCTTCTCCGGCAGCTGTTGATACTCGACTGCCGGAAACGACCCTTGTATTCCTCCTTTTTTACCGCATTTCCCAAAGCGTCCTTCACCGGTTCCCGGATCCTTTTTCCATCGACGGTTCGGTACTGGTACTGGATGTATTCTTTTTTCTCCCGCATCGGCTCCGGCTCCACCGCTGCAATATGTACATGGATGTTGTCTGTATTATAATGGATCGCACCACTCCACACCGCATGTTCCAGTGCTTCCGATTCCAGCATTTTATTTACGGCATTCCTGACAATGGATTTGATGCTTTGCTCATCCAGTGTTTGTGTTTCCAAATCATATAAAC
>CAJTTQ010000076.1 GCA_910579145.1 uncultured Eubacterium sp. | reverse complement strand
GAAGTAAATTTGATATTACCTAAGCATTGAAGAAAGGAGGAGTTCCCCCATGCCCAAAGCCATATTCATTGATTTTTACGGAACCGTCGTCCATGAAGACGGAGCCGTCATAGCCGACATAACAGAACAAATCTACAACACCGGAACCGCCCAAACCCGCTCCGACATCGGAACATTCTGGTGGAATGAATTTCAAACCCTGTTCCAGTCCTCCTATGGAGACCATTTCCAACCCCAAAGAGACCTCGAAACCGAGTCTCTCCTCCGCACGCTCGAAAAATTCCAATCCCCGGCGGATGCGGAAACATTAAGTGATCGGATGTTCGCCCACTGGACCCACCCCCCGATCTTCGAAGAATCAAAACAGTTTTTCGAGACATGCCCGCTCCCCATCTATATTGTATCCAATATTGATCGAGACGATATTTTACAAGCCGTCCAGCATCACGGACTAACACCAGCTGGTATCATAACGAGCGAAGATGCAAAAGCATATAAACCGCGAAAGGAAATATTCGAGTTCGCGTTAAAAATCGCCGGTCTATCCCCAAAACAAGTCATACATATCGGGGACTCACTAAGCAGTGATGTAAGCGGTGCTCAGTCATGCGGCATACAAGCTGTGTGGATCAACCGGAGTAAAAGAGCGGTGCCAAACGGTGTTGTTTCAGTCAGCAACTTAATGGATCTTCTAGAATTACACAAAATAAAGACGAAGTAAGAAAACACAAAAAAGCAAAAACGTAAAAAAGTAAAAGCAGGTGATACTATAAAAACAATAAACGGAACCTACACAAGCGCGAAAATATTCACATGCGCCAACCCTGAAAACGAACTGGACGATTACGCCGCCGTCCAGCTCCAGATGCTCTGCGACAACCCTGTTTCCCAGGGCAGCAAAATTCGCGTCATGCCAGACGTCCACCCTGGAAAAGTCGGCACGGTCGGTCTGACGATGACGGTCGGGGAGCGCGTCATGCCGAATATCGTCGGCATTGATATCGGCTGCGGCATGACATTGGCCGAAATGAACGGTAAACGGGTGGAATTTCAAAAACTGGACACGGTAATCCGCGAACGTGTGCCATCCGGTTTTCACATCAGGAGCAGTGTCCACCGTTTTGCGGATTCCTTCGACTTTTCCCGGTTAGCATGTGCGGGAAGGATCCGCAAGGACAAAGCGCTGCACAGCCTCGGCACACTCGGCGGCGGAAATCATTTTATAGAAATTGACAAAGATGACGAAAATCATATGTACGCTGTCGTTCATTCAGGAAGCCGGCATTTAGGAAAAGAAGTGACCGAATACTATTTGTCAGAGGGGCAAAAGCAGCTCAAAGACAAACAGATCGATGTCCCCTATGAACTGACCTGGCTCGAGGGATCCCTAAAAGAAGATTACCTTCACGATCTGGAGATCGTACAGGAATACGCTGCCCTGAACCGTCAGATCATGCTCGAAGAACTGGCAAAGGGAATGAAGTGGAAGTACAAAGATATGTACTCCTGTATCCATAACTATGTCGATGCCTCGTCCGAACAGCCGATACTCCGAAAGGGAGCGATATCCGCAAAAGAGGGGGAAATGGTGATCATCCCGGTCAATATGCGGGACGGGATACTGCTCGGAACCGGCCGCGGAAACGAGGACTGGAACCAGTCCGCCCCACATGGTGCGGGACGGATCTTAAAGAGAGAAGATGTGAAATCGTGCCACACACTGGCAGAATTCAAAAAAGCGATGAAAGGCATCTATTCCCCATCGATCAATAAAGAAACGCTCGACGAGGCGCCATTTGCCTACCGCGGCCTCGAAGAGATCGCGGCGGTGATCGGTGATACGGTCTCGATTTCCAAAACGATCCGGCCGGTTTATAATTTCAAGGCGGGCGCACAAGAGAGGTGACTGTTATGATCTTACAGATCAGTTCCGGCCAGGGGCCGGCAGAGTGCGAGTTGGGAGTGGCGCTTCTTTTTGAAGCGTTAAAAAAAGAATATCCAGATCTGGAGCGGTTATCCGATCATCCCGCCAAAGACAGAGGCTGCTATACATCGATCCTTTGTTCTACCGAATGCGATCTGTCGGAACTAGAAGGGAGTGTCCAGTGGATCTGCCAGAGTCCGTTCCGGCCAAATCACAAACGGAAGAATTGGTTTATCGACATCAGTGTGATCCCGGAAGTGGAACGCATCTGTACCGATCAGGAAATCAAGTTTGAATCGTTCCACAGCCACGGGAAGGGCGGCCAGAATGTAAATAAGGTAGAAACCGGCGTGCGCCTGATCCATATTCCGACGGGGATTACCGTTACGTCTACGTCCGGGCGCAGCCAGTATAGGAACAAAAAAGATGCGCTTTCCAAACTGAACGCGATCCTTGCCTCTCAAATGTCTGCGGCCAAGCAGCAGCAAAAAAAGGACGCCTGGCGGGAGCATACAAAAATTGAACGGGGGAATCCGGTTCGCGTCTATGAGGGCCGCAGATTTGTGAGGAAATAGTACTCACTTGGCAAAGGGGATCAGCCGGAGATCAAAACGAAAATCCGTCTCATCAAATCGGTATTTCTCGATCAGCCGTGGGCCGCAGCTGTTGGAGCCGATGCCGTTCTGGGCGCGGTCCAGACAGAGGACGCTGTCTCCACATGGCTCTAACTCGTAATTGTGCTTTTTCGCGGCAAGTTCTTCCTGCGTATAGATTGAAGCGTTAAAACAGAAGGCGTCTTTGCCGGCGGCGGCCAGTCCGCGCGTGCCGGATTCCAAAATGACATAGCTGCAGTCATAATGGCTGCCGTTTTCCTGCGGCCGGATATAGTCCTCGTGCAGATCCGAAATGGCACTGGTATACGTTCCGTGGCTTCCCGCGCGGTGTTTGTCGATGTAACTTTCACCGGGGCCGATGCCATAATAGGTTACGGTATCCAGTTCGCGCGGAAGGAAAAGCCGCAGTCCGAACCGCGGCAGTTCTGGAAATTCCCTGCCTCGTTTTACGGTTACGGAAATGTCGATTGTCCCATCCGCCTGAACGGTCCATAGCGTTTCCATGTCCATGAGTTTTTGCGTAGAGGGAGCGCAGAGGGAGGCCGTGACGTGGATTTTGACGGCAGGACCATCGTGTTCGCTCGAAATGACATAAGCGCGTTCTGCCGCCAGGTCATAGTGCGCGCGCGTCCATTCGGCGCTGACTGCTTTATCATTATCGGTCGGGGCGCGCCAGACGTTGAACTGCATCGGCCGCGTAAGCAGCTCGTGGCCGTCGGCGCTCATCTGCCGCGGCATTCCCGTCCGCTTGTCGAACACATAGCGGAAGCGGCTGCCTTTTAAGGTGAGAGAAGTGTCATCTTCTGACAGCAGGATCGGCGGGAGGTTCTCCGCGGCGTTATGTGTCAGGATGCTTTGGCAGATCTGGTTTCTATCGTCCTCGCCGGAAAGCGGCAGTTCGTCGAATCCCAGCAGAAGATCAGCCGGGACACATGCTGTTTTTTTCTTCTGACGATAGTACAATTTTAAATAGGTGATCCCCCGTGCGGAAGCCGCCGGAGAAAACGGTATGCAGCCCGTTTCGTGCGGCGCGATGGAGGGACAGTCGAGAGGTCCCGATTCGAGGACTGTGCCGTCGCAGTTTATTTCATACGTAATAGAAACACATTCCTGAACATCTGTAAAATCCCATGTGTTTTCCAGTACCAATCTATCATGTTCCCGGTCAAAACAGACAGCCCGGACAGGGCGGTGCACATTTTTGTATTCCAGCAGCCCCGTGTGTGGCGTGCGGTCAGGGTAGACGAGTCCGTCCATGCAGAAATTGCCGTCGTGTACGGTTTCGCCGTGGTCGCCGCCGTAGAAATACATCTCGGTTCCGGCCTCCATTTTTCCTTTGTATATACCGTGGTCGCACCATTCCCAGACAAATCCGCCGCAGAGGATGTCGGACTGGTGGAACAGATGGTAATAGTCCTCGAAATCTCCCGGCCCGTTTCCCATCGAGTGGCAGTACTCACACAAGATCATTGGTTTGTCCGGCTCGCCTTCCAAATATTCTTTGATTTCCTCTAGAGAGGGGTACATCCGGCTGTACAGATCCAGATCAGAAAAATCACATGTTCGTTTTTCATTCCGGTATAAGGCGCTTTCATAATGGGTCAGGCGACCCGGATCAAAGGATTTCGTCCAATGCAGCGCCTGCTCGAACGCAGCGCCGAACGCGCTTTCATTTCCCATCGACCAAATGACGACGCACGGGCGGTTTTTGTCTCGGTGGACGCACCGTTTCACTCGGTCGATGATGGATGCGGCAAAGGCGGGATTGTCGGCGACCGGCTCGCTCCACCGTCTGCACCGGTTGTCCCAGGCGTCCTCTTTCAAATAGAGGGCGCAGGCGCCGTGCGCCTCGATGTCGGCTTCATCAATGACGAAAAAGCCGTATTCGTCGCAGAGATGATAGAAGAGGGGAGCGTTTGGGTAGTGGCTCGTGCGGATCGCGTTAACATTATGCTGTTTCATCAGAACCAGATCGGTTGTCATCTGCTCCTGGCTGATCGTAAAACCAGTTACGGGATCGGAGTCGTGCCGGTTCACTCCCCGGAATTTGACAGCGGTTCCGTTTACGGTAACGATATTGTGTTCGATCTTGATCTCGCGAAGCCCGACGCGGTCGGTGATCGTTTCCGCCTCGGTCTGAATGAGTAACGTATACAGATAGGGATGTTCCGGGTTCCAAAGGCGGGGATCCGGGATCGATAGGCGGGCGCAGGCCTCTTCGCAGCCCCCGTCTTGGTCCGCGCATGGCTCGTGGGCTGGAGTGGCCGAGGCGGAGATGGATGTTTCCCCCACGCACACCCCTTCCTGGTTAAGCAGCTTTAGCACGGTGGGAATGCGGTCACGAAAATAGCGGAGTCGTACCGAAACAAAAGCATTCCCATTCGTCTTTTCGGACGGGAGTTTGGTGGTGACGAAATAATCGTAGACGCCTTCGGCCGGGCGCGTCAGTAAATACACATCGCGGAAAATACCGCTCATGCGGAACTTATCCTGATCTTCTAAGTAACTGCCGTCGCACCATTTGAGAACGAGGACGGCTAACTGGTTTAGGCCGTTTTTCAGATAAGAAGTCACGTCAAATTCACTTGTGGAATGGGACACCTGACTGTAGCCGATATAATGGCCGTTCAGCCACACGTAAAAACACGAGTCCACGCCCTCAAAATTCAGGAAAGCATGGGGAACCGCTTCACTTTTTTCATAGGAAAAGCATGTGCGGTACGCGCCGCACGGGTTGTCCTGCGGGACGTACGGCGGATCGAACGGAAACGGGTAATTGACATTTGTGTACTGGTGGGAATCATAGCCGTGGTTCTGCCAGACGGACGGGACGGGGATGGTATCAAAATCTGAATCGTCAAACATTTCCTCGTAAAATGGTTCTGTCAGGTCGTAAATGCTGTCGTAGTACCGAAAGCGCCAGTCGCCGTTTAAGAGCTGGAAGCGGTCGGAGTCCCCGCGGTGGTGCACGAGGGTTTCCATCGCCTTGGAAGCCGGGATGTAGTAGGCCCGTTCAGGCATCGTGTTTTCATGTAACATTTGTAGGTCTTCATAGTATCGGGGTATGATCATGGGATTCTCCTTTTCTCTTTGTATGGGATAAATGAACGTGTTGTTATTGTTTATTTTAACATGGGAACAGGAGGGGGGCAACTGGTAATCGCCGCAGATTGCAAAAACGCTTGGTCTTGCGGCGGGAGGGTTTCTCGTTTTGCAGAAGATCTTCCTTACCTCTGTGGACTGTGAGTATTCGGAGGCAGAAAACGAGAGATCGCTGGAAATGTACCAGCGGGCGATAGATGTGACGAATCAGGGGGACATGGGGGCGACCTCGAAGTTTTACCAGATCGTGCCGGGACTCATCACCAGTGTCTGCTGCTTTTTTCTGTACACGGGGATTTTGTCCTCGCTTCATATCGGAGTCGTTTTACTTTTGTTGTTATCGTCTGTCGCGACATACTGGTTCCAGAAAAAAGAGACGGCCGTGTATGAACGGACGAAAGATCTATTTGCGAAGATACAGAAAAAACTGCATTACTGTATCAGCTGCGGTTCGTGGGCGGGAAAAGACATTCGTGTTTACCATATGCAGGAGTGGCTGAAAGAGCTGATGGCAAAATGGCAGGGGGAGGGAAATAAGATACGCAGAAAGCGGGGCAGGCAGGAATTTTACACCCACATGATGAACTGTGTGCTCGGGTTTTTACGGGACAGTCTGGCATATGTCTATCTGATCGCGAAGACGCTTCAGGGAGAGATCGGCGCGGGGGATTTTATGCTTTATTTCGGTGCCATCGTCGGTTTTTCTGACTGGATCCAGCAGATGGTAAGGCAGGTCAGCAGGCTGAGGACAGCGAATGTGGGGATCAATGATCTGAGGGAATATCTGGAGATTCCGTCAGAAGACCTGAAAAGTGGTGAGGTTAAAATGCCGGACTGCTCGGAAGGGGTGGAGATCGTATTTGACCATGTGACGTTTTTTTATGCGGAAAGTACGGTTCCGACGATCCGTGATCTGAGTTTTACGATCCGAAAAGGGGAGCACATCGCTCTTGTAGGATTGAACGGCGTCGGGAAGACGACGCTGATCAAATTGATGATCGGATTTTATAGGCCGACGTCCGGGCACATATGGATCAACGGAGTGGATATGGACCGACTGGGAAAGCGGGATGTATATGCGCTTTATACCGCGGTATTTCAGGATGTTCTCATTCCGCCGTTTATGCTGGACGAAAATATCGCACTTATGCCCAAGAGTCAGATTGACAGGGAACGCGTGCAGGAGGTTTTGAAAAAGGCAGGTTTATGGGAAGAGATGGAGCAAAGGAACATTACGCTGGATTCCTATATGACGAAACTTATAACGGATGACGGGATCTTACTGTCCGGGGGACAGCGGCAGAAGATTTTGCTGGCAAGGGCATTGTATAAAGAGGCGCCGGTACTTTTGCTGGACGAACCGACCGCGGCGCTCGATCCGCTTGCCGAGAAGGAAATATATGAAAAATATGAGGAGTTCTGCGGGGGAGGACGGCCGTATTTATTTCGCACCGTCTGGCGAGTACTCAGTTTTCAAACCGGATCTTCTTTCTAAAAGACGGAGCCGTGGCGGAAGAGGGGACTCATGAGGAACTGATGGAACGGGGCGGCGAATACGCGAAACTGTATGAGGTGCAAAGTCATTATTACAACGATGAAACCGAAGAAGGGGGTGATGGGGATGCGTGTTACGAGTAAGAAGCTGACGGAAAAGCTGACCTTTCATGAAAAACGGGAGGTCTGCCGCAGACTGTGGCAGGAGGTATGGCGGCTGAACCGTCATTTTGTCCCGATGACAGTGCTTTTGCAGATGATGACGATTGCCGGAGGTTATATCGGTATTTATGTGTCTGCCATGGTGTTAAATGGGCTGGCAGAGGGGAGGCCGATTCGTGAACTGGCGTACCGGACGGTGTTCTGGCTGGCGGCTGGGTTTGTGCTAAGTATACTGTCCGGCTGGTTTCGCATGAAATGCCAGCGGATGAAGGAGATGTCCTGGGATCAGGTATCCATCCGCAAAAATGGAAAGAGAATGGAGATGGACTGGCCGGATCTGGAAAGCCCATACATGAATGAACTGTACAGCCGGATGCAGGAGGATAATAACTGGGGGAGTGGCATCTACTGGGCCTATATCTGCATGGAGGAGTTCTTTTTCTATCTGTTCAACGCGGCGTTTGCCGTCGGGATGCTGGTTCCTGTCATAAACGGTTTGTGGGAGAGCCGGAGTGTTATTACCTATGTATATTTCGGGGTATTGGCGGCGGCCATTATTATGCACGCATTTGGCTCCAGTTATTTCGGGGAAAAACTGAACCGGATCATGCAGAGGTGGCCGAAAAATGAGCCGGAAAAAATAAACCTGATGTGGTATTTTACGTTATTTAATGGCATAACACCGGAAAACCGCAAGGATATAAAACTGTATCGTGCCAAGCCGCTTTTGGAAGAATATATGGTGGAACACGGGAAAGAATTTTTAAAGCAAAAAGAAGAGGATATGGCGAGAGAGGGCGGGAAAGAAGAGATGTTTGAAAATGTATCCGGCATCGGGGTGAGCGGGATCTGCTATTTCTTCCTGACGCTCATGGCGGTGGGAGGAAGCGTGCTCGTCGGGGATTTAGTCCGCTATGTCGCTTGTTTTGAACGCCTGACGACATCCATCCAGCAGATCATCAGCAATCTGTCGGGATTTTTACTGGTGGCGCGCAGACAGAGTTCGACCTTTGAATTTCTGGATTCGGAAGGAAAGCTTTACCGCGGAAAACTTCCAGTGGAGAAGCGCAGGGATAATGAGTATGAGATTGAATTTTGCAACGTATCATTCCGCTATCCGGGAAACAGCGAGTACGCTCTGCGGAATTTTTCCCTGAAAATGCGGATCGGGGAGAAGATGGCGCTCGTCGGGAAAAATGGATCCGGAAAGACGACGATGATCAAACTTTTATGCCGGCTGTACGACCCCACGGAGGGGGAGATCCGCTTGAATGGCGTAGATGTGAGGAAATTTGATTACCGGGAATATATGGAATTATTTTCGGTCGTGTTCCAGGACTTTTCGATGTTTGATTTCTCCGTGGCGGAAAATGTCGCGGTCTCTTCCGAATACGACGATGAACGGGTGAGGGACTGCCTGGAACGCGCTGGATTTGGGGAACGTCTGGAAACGTTGGAACAGGGGATCGGTACTTATGTGGGAGAGCAGTATGACGACGGGGTGAAAATGTCCGGGGGCGAGAAACAAAAGATTGCGATCGCCCGTGCGCTGTACCGGGATTCTCCCTTTATTTTGCTGGATGAGCCTACGGCGGCGCTCGATCCGGTGGCGGAGTATGAGATCTATTCGGCGTTTAACGAGATGGTGGGAACGAAGACGGCCGTTTATATTTCTCACCGCCTCTCTTCCTGCCGTTTCTGTGAGGATATCGTCGTGTTCGACGGCGGGGAGATCGTGCAGAGGGGATCTCATGAAACACTGATGGAGAACGAGGATGGCCTGTATCATCAAATGTGGACGGCGCAGGCACAGTATTACAGGAAAGAAGAAGCTTTTTTTGCTTCTGCTTGCATTGTATCATATTGTCGTGATATAATCTTTGCATAATAAGGACTAAATATTGCGCGAACATATACTGTTTTGATCGTATCAGGAAAGTGGGGAGATTAGATGAAAATGTCGATGGAGAATATAATAGGGAGCAGCCTGATCCAAAATGTTGTGTGTGAACATAATCTTTCGGCCAATTTGTTTACCGGGCCGGATCCGTCTTATCATAATCATGATGTTTATGAAATTTATTTCTTCATACGGGGAAATACGAGATTATATGTGGAACAGCGCTGTTTTGAACTGAAGTCCGGCGACTGTATCGTGATCCGTCCCGGACAGATGCACCGGTGCATTGTGACGGATACCACCCCGTATGAACGGATCAGCCTTTATCTTGCGACAGAGTCGCTGCGGATGCTCTCGTCGGAAGCGACGGATTTTCTGGAATATTTTCAGCAAAAAATCTGTGGGGAAAAAGGCGGGACCATCCATGTAACCGCCTATGAGGCAAAGCAGTACGTACAAATGACGGACCGGTACTTGGAGATGACGGACTCCGGTAAATTTGGAAACGATCTGACGCGCAAAAGAGCTGCTCGCTGCGGGCAGCAGTGTATCTGAAGCCGGAGAGGGATCCGGGT
Organism: uncultured Eubacterium sp.; assembly: GCA_910579145.1. Taxonomy (GTDB): domain Bacteria; phylum Bacillota; class Clostridia; order Lachnospirales; family Lachnospiraceae; genus Eubacterium_F. The sequence goes on along the minus strand of CAJTTQ010000076.1, from coordinate 2,483 downwards.
TTTGCGATTATTCAAATTTTATCCGCAGATTTAAAAAGCAGGTGGGGATGCCGCCCGGTCAATATAAGAAGAACCTGACATGATCTATTTTTTTGACTTGGCCTTTTTGGGTTTCGGTTCCGGCAGTTCCTCATACATCGCATGTAAAACGGCAGATAGAAGTTCTGTGTTTTCTAGGTCATCCATGATGATCATCAGAGTCTTGGAACCCTCGTACGGATAGTCCCGGTCTGCGTCGGGTAATAAACGCAGGGCGGAGTCCGTCGGTTTCAGATACAGTTGCCCGTCGCATATATTTCCTATGAGTTTCCGCTTGAAATACACGAGATATTCCCCCATCATCTTCCGCGTGGTAATATCCCCTGCCTTGTTTAACTGTTCTAACATATATTCGTAAGCCTGTGCCGATGTAGCCATGATCTGTTCCTTCTTTCTTTTCTAGTATTTTCTTAATGTATAGTATACACGAAAGACAGTAAAAATCAATGTAAAATGTGCTGCTCCCGGTTCTTTACAGATCGATCGTTCTGCGTTATAATATATTGGGAGGGCATTTTTATGGTTTACTTTTCAGACAGCCGAATAACGGTTCGTGATATGGAGTATGGAGATGCGCAGATCATTGCGGATGCAACATGATGACGATTTGGTCTTGTATCTTTCAAAGAAATTATGAGAAGTACGGACCGGAGTTTCATTATCATGATGTAAGTGAGAAGAGTCGAAAGGAGATTGGTGTCATGGAGAAAAAATTGAAAATAATAGTGGATAACTGCCCTCAGGATCACAAATGTCCTGCTGTAAATGTCTGTCCGGTTGGAGCGTTAAGCCAGAAAGATTTTGAAGCACCTGAAATAGATGACGACAAGTGTATCAGGTGTGGAAAATGTTCAAATTTCTGTCCTAAAAAAGCGTTGGTACTGTAATTCTTAAAAGAAATTTAGAGAGGGGATTTGTTTATGAAAAAATATGTTATGTCTGCATAGCACTGGCTATTGCAACGGTAAATCATTGTTATAGCCAATGCTATTCCTAGAAGAAATTGTTAGGGAGGCAGACATGGGCTATATAAAAGCGGAAGAAATTCTTCCGATCGAGATCATAGAGCTGATACAGCAGTATGTTGACGGAGAAAGTATCTATATTCCACGCAAGTCATCACATAGACAGGCATGGGGAGCAGGCACGCAGATTAAACAGGAGCTTTTAAGGCGTGACAGACAAATTTATGAAGAGTATCTGGCAGGAAGCAATACAGAGGAATTAGCCGGCAGATACTATCTGTCTCAGAAAAGCATACAACGTATCGTGAGAATACAAAAGTCTTCTTGAAAAATAGACACATAAAAATATGAGCTGATACCAGGGAACTGTTGCAAATATTGCCATTTCTTTTGTATTATCTCATATTTTTTATAAATAAAGGCTATGCTGTCGAGGCTGTTATGGCATATACAGAATGAGAGATAATACCGGATAAAATCTTGCTGGATAAATGGTCAAAATAGATTGACTATTTTGGGAAGTATGGTATGATACTAATGTCGAATACTTAAAGGAAAAGCACATGATAGAACCCCCTGATTGCTCCTATGCCTTTTTGAAGATAGTTGTTGTTCTATTAAGCCGCAATTCCTTTAGAGCATTGCTCAACTGCGATAAATCAGGTGTGTATGGATATGGCATATTAGTTTGAAGTACATAGATAGATTTAAGGAGGACAGACTTTATGCAAGAGATTACATGGGCAGTTTTAGGTACAGGTGTCATTGCAAATGAAATGGCGGCTGCACTTAAGAAAAAAGGGAAAAACATTTATGCTGTTGGAAATAGAACTTATTACAAAGCTGTTGCCTTTGCAGACAAATATGGAATTGAAAAAGTGTATGAAGATTACAACGATATGTTTTCGGATCCGGAGGTTGATGTGATTTACATTACCACTCCACATAATACTCATATGGGATTTATGAAAAAAGCGATTGCCAATGGGAAACATATCCTTGTTGAGAAGTCGATTACATTAAACGGCAGTGAGCTAGATGAAGTAATTACATTGGCAAAAGAAAAGGGCGTTATCATTGGTGAAGCCATGACCATTTATCATATGCCAATATATAAGAAATTGAGAGAAATACTTGATTCCGGGAAATTAGGAAAAGTCAACCTGATAACAATGAATTTTGGAAGTTTCAAGGAATACGATATGAACAATCGGTTTTTCAATAAAAATCTTGCGGGAGGTGCAATGCTTGATATTGGGGTTTATGCACTTTCCTTTATTCGATGGTTTATGGACGAAAAGCCAACGAGACTTTTATCGCAGGTAAAGCCTGCGCCAACAGGAGTGGATGAACAGGCGGGATTGTTGCTTATGAACGAAGAAGGACAGATGGCATCGGTTATGCTGTCGCTTCATTCAAAACAGCCAAAGCGCGGAATGATTTCCTGTGAAAAGGGCTACATTGAAATTATGGAATATC
>CAJTTQ010000075.1 GCA_910579145.1 uncultured Eubacterium sp. | reverse complement strand
TGGGACCGTCTGGATCGGGCAAATCCACTCTGCTCAACATATTAGGTTGTATGGATATTGCCACCTCGGGAAAGTATCTGCTAAAAGGAAAGAACCTGAGTCATTCCACGCCCGATCAGCTGAGCCGGATACGTAATGAGACCGTTAGTTTCATCTTCCAGCAGTTTGCCCTGTTAAATGATTATAATGTGTATGACAATATTGAATTGCCCCTGCTGTGCCAAAAACTTTCCAAAAAGGAGAGAAAAGACCGTGTTCACTACTATATGGAACGTCTCGGGATCGAAAATCTTGCGAGGAAGAAACCAACGCAAATTTCGGGAGGCCAACAGCAGAGGGTGGCGATTGCGAGGGCATTGGTGACAAAGGCGGATATTATTCTCGCTGATGAGCCAACGGGAGCTTTGGACCAGAAAACGGGGCAAGAACTTATGATATTATTGCATGAAATTAACAAAGAGGGAAAAACAATCTTACTCGTCACCCACGATGAAAAGGTGGCATCTGTTGCGAAAAGGCAAATACGCATACAGGACGGACGAAGTTATGTGGATGCGTTAGAATAACGTTAAAAAGCTGGCATTTCAGGGGAATCGGAACAAAGAAAGGTGATATTACGGATACGTGGCAGAAGAAGTGGTAGTGAAGAAGTATTATACGAAAGTTAATATTTACAAACATCTGCCAGATTGGTCGCTGTTATTTATCATGGAAAAATAATCAGGTCAGGAGAGGTTATGGGAAAAATAAAGTTTATGGCGGAAGAGTTTTTCCGCAGTTTTAAAAGAAATCTGTTTAAAAATCTGCTTTTGATGGCTATGTTTTCAACCAGTCTGGTCATGACGATACTCATGGGTTCGTACTATTTGGATCTGGGGGAGAGGAACCCGGATATGCCGAGGTTTGAGGAAAATGGCACATGGTACCGCATCGGCGTGATCGAAGATACCACAGACATGGATGAGAGTACCAATACGGTACAGGGATGCCGGAATGTAATGGAATATTATGAGCGGCTGCACGATTCAGATGAACACCCGATCTTTTCAGTGGACACCGTAAATGACTGTTCTATGCGGGAGGATGATGTAAAGGAGCTGTTTGGGGAACGAGGACATGACAGTTTTGTCAGCGAGACTAATCCGGGGGCCATGTCAGCTTATTTTGGGTCGGTGGATGACGGGGATCTGTGCAATGTTTTGTGGATGAAATGCGCCATGATAGATGATAACGCATTTGAAGTTTTTGGACTCCGGACAGAAGAAGGGGAGGGGTTTACCAGAAGTAACCTGACGATCCAACATGCCTCAGATCCGATACCGGTACTGCTCGGGAATGAGTATAAAGGGATCGTTTCTATCGGAGATACGATGGAGATCGGTATCGCGGAGTCTACGTATCCCTGCCGGGTCGCCGGCATACTGGAAAAGGGCTCCATGATCCCGTGGCAGGGGGATGGCTCGCAGGACATGGTGTTACTTGATTCCCGCATTATATTTCCCTATACGATACGGGTGCTGGAGGAGACCGGAAACGTAAGGGACATTGCCAGATATGCGGACAGGGATCAGCAGGCACTTGAATTTAACACCTCGATGGTGTGGGTGAAAGATGACAGGGATTTCCGGGACGTGGTATCCCTGTTCCGGGATCTGGGAAATGAATACAATTTCCCGCCGCTCGAGTTATATGCGGCGTCGATGGGACTTCGGCTTTTACATAAGGAATCAGCAGAACAGGTCCAGATCATGCTTATCTTAACAGTTACGCTGATTTGTTTTACTTTCTATGGACTGTTCGCGACCATTTACGATAAAATACAGTCCAATAAAAAGATCTACGGAATATACCTGATGAACGGATGCTCACTGGGAATGATACTTTTTCCATATCTGCTTGAGATCGCAGTAGTACTGTCTCCGGCCGTGATCCTATGCCGGCGTATATTTTCGGAAGAAAATATCGAATATGTCAAGGACGATGTGATATTCAGGGTAACAGGGTGTTTTATCGGACTGGCATTCCTGATCGGCACCGTATTTGTAATCTGCCTTTTGAGAGGGGTGGACACGGAACAGTTGATGCGGGAGAAGGAATAAGAATGAGGAGGAAACAAGTATGATCCAGGTAGAGGATATCGTGAAGACATTTGGTAAAGGGAAAAGAGAGGCTGTAGTAGAGGCACTCCGTGGCATTAGTCTTTCGATACGTGAGGGCGAAATGGTGGCAGTGATGGGAAAAAGCGGTTCGGGAAAATCTACGCTTCTTAACATACTGGGGGGAATGATGTCTGCTGACAGCGGTACCTATTTGTATGACGGAAAAACGGTAAATGTTAAGCGCCAAAAGGATCTGGTCAGATTCCGCAGAAAGGAGATCGGTTTTGTCGTCCAATATTTTGCCCTCGTGGATGACCTCAATGTGTTCGGCAATGTGGCGCTTCCCCTGAAATATCAGGGATACTCAAGCAAAAAAATCAGGCAGATGGTTATGGGGGCGCTCAAAGAGCTTGGTATAGAGGATAAGGTGAACGCCTATCCCGCTGAATTATCCGGCGGCCAGCAGCAGAGGGTGGCGATCGCGAGAGCGGTCGTAAAAAGTCCGCGGGTGATCTTGGCGGACGAGCCGACGGGGGCACTGGATGAGGCGACTAGTGAAGAGGTTCAGAAAATCTTCCGCACGTTGAATGAGAAGGGAAAAACAGTCATCATCGTGACCCATGATGCGAACGTGGCAGAAAAATGTGACAGGATCATTTATGTAAAGGACGGAGTTGTGGATGGTGGAAGCGGGACCAGACGAGGTGCCTCCGATAAAGGAGGCAGTGTATGAAGCTATTAGGAAAAAAGATTCCAAAGGGAAATTTACTTTTGTTTTTTAGTTTCACTGTTATCTCTTTATGCAGTTTACTCATCGTATCCGCAACGCGCGCGGAACATGACGCCAGGCTTCTCGGCAATTCCCTTTATTCGGGACATCAGAAAGTGTTTTCGGTCATAGGGTCGGAGGAAGAGGACCAGTGGGATTATGTAATGCAGGAGATTGAAGCCGAATATGAGGATTTTGCCGTCTTTGTGCCGGTGCGTGAAGAGGATGTTATGATGCGCGGCATATATGTAAACGGGGATATTGATGAGCCGCCGATGCTTTCCGGGGCATATTTTGACCATTCCACTTCCTGGACGGACCAGGGGATGGTGGTGCTGGGAAAAGATCATGAGAAAGACGTGTCGGCGCGCGACGGCAAAACGTATTACCAGTACCATGATATGGAATATGAAGTGATCGGGATTATGGGAACGGAGGAAGACAGCCGCATCAACCAGATGGTTTTGCTCGATTTTAAGTCGGCGGTCCGGATGTCAGGGATCAATACGCAGTACATACTGGATGCAAAAAAGGAATCCCGAATACAGGAGGTCGGACAGAAGGTGTATGATCTTTTTGAGTATCCGGCCAATGTGCTGATCAGCTTGGAACATATGGATGTGATGGATGGAGGAGAGGACGGAGAGCCGGAAGGGGAAGCGGATGACGGTACCGGTATTGCTTCCTATTTATCCAGTGATGTGATCATGGATACGATGTATGTGATGATACTGATCAGCTTTGCACTCAGTACCATCCTGATTACGTTGATATGGTTCCGGTTCCGAAGGCCGCTGTTTTATGCCTGGCGACTTTGTGGATATGACAGGCGTTCGGTATTTTTTGAAATATCAAAACGATTTTATACGGCTGCCGGGTCGGGGTTTATGACGGGACTTGTCTTTATGTGTTTGATAACGAATGTGGTGTCGGAGGTCCGTATGGGAGGTATGGATGTCTGCGGGGCATTTGGGATGACACTGGGACTGGGGACGGTTATTTTGTGTGTTTGCTATTTGGTAAATCTGCGTGTTGTTCATAAAGGATAGATGATTGTGAACTTAGAGGCTCAAAAGGACGCCCCATCCGGCTATCGTCTGATGAATCGTGCGGTCTATTATGTGAGCCGGATGATATCCTCGCAGAAAGACGGGAGTTTGTCAGGATGGATTATGATGAGATAAAAGAGGTGTTCTCGATATGGATCTGCATGAACATGAAGGAAAACAGCACGGACTACGTACACTTGGTACGTGACAGATTGCTGGGCGCGCTGCTTTCAGTGGAGTTGCCGGCGGTGAAGAAGTTTAAGATTATGGAAGAGGAATATAATATAAAGATAGACGACCGAATGTGAGAGGATGTGAGTGAGATGTGCAATTTAGGACAGGGGGTTTTTGAAGCAGGGGAGGCTTGCGGGGAGGCCCGAGGAATTGAAAAGGGGGCTGCCCGGGAGAAAAGCCGGATTATTTATAAAAGGCTTGAAAATGGTTTTACGTTGGAACAGATTGCTGACATTACAGAGAAAACGATAGAGGAAATAGAGTCGATTGCTGCTTAGCAGGAATCGGCGTTCGTTTAAGTAAGTTAAGAAGGGCCTGTTTGAATTGGCAAAGAAAGCCCTTTTTCTTTTGCTGAAAATATGAGAGAAGGCAGAAATCTTTTATCTGTATATTTTTCATACTGAAAATGAGAGGGAGAAAATGGTATGTCACGAGCCCAGAAGGATATTCCGCGATCGGAAAAGAAAAAAATAGTTGATTTCCATATGTACTCTGGAGTATAATGGCAATAAGGTTATATTGTTATTATGAGATGGAAGGAAAAAGCGCCATTTTTTGCGTATCCTGTTTTGGGCGGATAGCGGCTTGTACAAACATTGCGTGATGAGCAAAAAAAGCCACGGAACTGAAGTTCCGCGCAGAGACGAAAAGAGACAAGAAAGGAAACAACGTGAAAAAACGTGAAAAAACGATGGATATTACAGACAAAGCGCGGGGATTTCCGTGGGATTGGTGAAAAGTACGGCATTTCTCCGGTGGCAGTCCGGTGTATGATGAACCGCGGAGTCAGTACGGAAGAGGACTTTGACGAATACCTGAACGCGGCATACGACGGCATAAGCCCGCCGTGGCTTTTGAAAGATATGGAACAGGCGGTTGAGATCGTCATACATAACAAAGACCGGATGGCAGCGATCGCCTCCGATTTTGACTGCGATGGGATATTTTCGGCATTTATATTAAAAAAAGGATTTGCGGCCTGCGGTATCGAAAGCCGCATTTTTACGCCTGACCGCGTGGCCGAGGGATACGGGCTCAATCAAAGGATCGTGGATGAGGCCGTGGAAGCGGGGGTAGGATTTCTCATTACGTGTGACAATGGGATTGCGGCGAAGGAGGAGATTCGCTACGCAAAGGAGCGCGGGCTGGCGGTGATCGTGACCGACCACCACGAAGTGCAGGGGGAGGTGCCGGAGGCGGACGCTGTCATCGACCAGAAGCAGGCGGATTGTCCGTATCCGTTCAAAGGATTGTGCGGGGCAGGCGTGGCATTTCAGTTTATAGGGGCCTTGTATGAACGGCTGGGCATCCCGGCTGCCAGAAGGGAGGAACTTCTTGTATATGCGGCGATCGCTACGGTGGCCGATGTGATGGAGCTGCAGGGGGAGAACCGCATTTTGGTAAAAGAGGGACTCCGCAGGTTGAAAACGACGGATAATACCGGATTAAGGGCGCTTTTGGAGGTGCAGGGGTTAAAAGAAAAGGAAATCCATGCGTACCATATCGGGTTTGTGATCGGGCCCTGCTTTAATGCGGCGGGGCGTATCGATACGGTGGAGAAGGCGTTCGCGCTTCTGGAGGAACCGGACTATGCGGAGGCGCTGGCGCTGGCGGGAGAATTGAAGGAAATTAACGACACTAGAAAGGAAATGACGGCGCAGGCGGCAGAGCAGGCCTTCGAGGTTTTAGAAAAGAGCGGTAAGGTACAAGATCCGGTGCAGATCGTTTTGTTGCCGGATTGCCATGAGAGCCTTGTCGGAATCGTGGCGGGAAGGATCAAAGAACGGTATCATCATCCGGTCATCGTGTTTACGTCTGTGGGGGACGGATTGGTAAAGGGCTCCGGCCGGTCGATCGAGTCGTACCATATGTTTGAACGGCTCATGGAATGCCAGGATTTGATGATACGCTTCGGAGGACATAAGATGGCGGCGGGCATGACGCTTCGGGAGGACAGGCTGCCGGAACTGGAGAGGCGTTTAAATGAGAACGCGGGATTGCGTGAGGAAGATTTTGTGCCGGTGTTAGACATAGATGTCGCGCTTCCGATCGGACATATTTCAGAGCGTCTGATTGCGGACTTATCCGTGATGGAGCCGTTCGGGAACGGAAATCCGAAGCCGGTTTTTGCAGAGCAGCATTTCCGGCTGCTGCGCGCCGTAAAACGGGGAAAGAATCAAAATGTGCTGATACTGAAAGTGGCAAATGCTTCCGGCACGGTGATGGACGCGGTCTGTTTTAACGATATCGAGGGAATGGAAGTGCTGATCCGCAACGAGTGGGGCGCAGAGGAACTGGAGAAACTGTATGCTGGAAAGGAAAATCGTATTGATCTCGGACTGGCGTATTATCCTGCAGTTGATGAATATGGCGGGCGGCGGACGCTGCAGATCATCATAACGGATTTTTGCAGGATCTAGCGGTATGATACGCCATTTTGCGGGAGCGGTCGATGAATATGGCGGGCGGCGGACGCTGCAGATCATCATAACGGATTTTTGCAGGATCTAGCGGTATGATACGCCATTTTGCGGGAGCGGGATAGGATGGATCAGCGGAAAGAGAATCGTTAGAAAGAAGGATCCTTATGATAGAAATAAGTCTTTGTATGATCGTAAAAAATGAGGAAAAGGTGCTGGGGCGCTGTCTGGACAGCATCGCGGATTTAATGGATGAGATCATCATCGTCGATACGGGTTCGACAGACCGGACAAAGGAGATTGCGAGGAAGTATACCGAACACATTTATGAATTCGAATGGATCGATGATTTTTCGGCGGCGCGCAATTTTTCTTTTTCTAAGGCGACAAAGGACTATATTTATGCGGCGGATGCGGATGAGGTGCTGGATGAGGAAAACCGCGGAAAATTCCGCCAGCTAAAGGAAGTGATGCTTCCAGAGATCGAGATCGTGCAGATGAGGTACTGCAACCAGCTCTCGCATGGAACCGCTTACAATTTTGACGCGGAATACCGGCCGAAGCTGTACAAACGGCAGCGGGAGTTCGTGTGGATTGAACCGGTGCACGAGATGGTGCGGCTCGATCCGGTCGTTTACGACAGTGAGATCGACATTTTACATATGCCGGAAGAACAGCACAGCGGCAGGGATTTCCGGGTATTTCAGAAACAGATCCGGGAAGGGGGGCGACTGTCAAAACGGCTGCACCATATGTATGCGATGGAGCTCTCGATTTCGGGGACGGATGCGGATGTTTTGGAAGCCGAGGGATTTTTTGCGGCTTCAGCGGTGGATCCTTCCCGCAGTCTCGATGAAGTCAGGGAGGCGGCCTGTATCGTGGCGCGCGCGGCCAGGCTGCGCGGGGACAGCCATACGATCTTGAAAATGTGCCTCAAGGATCTTCTCTCGGAAGGTTCTTCCGAGATGTGCTTTGAACTCGGCGAATATTTTTTTGAAAAAGGCGACTATGATGAGGCGGCGATGTGGTATTATAATGCCATGAATGAGACGCAGAGCATATTGAACATTCATACATCGACCGACTGGCCGAAGGAGCGGTACGCGCAGTGCAAAGTGTGAATAGGCGGTTTCACCGCCGTATTCACACTGGTAGAATCCGCTTTGCGGATCCTACGCCGCTAATTCAAGTATTGTTTGTTGGAAGTGTGTTTGGAGGAATGAAATTCACCTTGCAGAAATGAGGGTTAGGATGGAAAAACAGACAGAGGTTTTACGGGAAGAGATCAATAAAGTGATCAAAGGGAAAAGTAATGTAGTTGATAAGGTGCTGTGCGCGATGCTGGCTGGCGGGCATATTTTGCTGGAAGATATTCCGGGAGTGGGGAAGACGACGCTGGCGATGACGATCGCAAAGGCGATGGCGCTTTCGTATCGCAGGGTACAGTTTACGCCGGATGTGCTGCCGAGCGACATTGTTGGTTTTTCGATTTTCAACAGTCAGACGAAAGAATTCGAGTACCGGGAGGGCGCTATTTTTGCCAATCTGTTTTTGGCAGACGAGATCAACCGCACGTCGCCGAAAACGCAGTCAGCTTTATTGGAAGCGATGGAGGAGGAAAAAGTGACGGTGGATGGTGTGGAACACCGCCTGCCGACACCGTTTACCGTGATCGCGACTGAAAATCCCGTGGGATCTTCGGGAACGCAGATGCTGCCGGAATCGCAGCTCGACCGGTTTATGGTATGTCTGTCCATGGGATATCCAGAACATGAGGATGCGGTCAGCATACTGAAAAATGACGGGGCAAAGCCGCTGCGGGATGTGAGGGAGATCATTTCCATCGAAGAGTGGGGGAAGTTGAAACAAAGCGCGGAACATTGTTTTGTGAGCGACGCGCTGTACGATTATGTCGTGCGGCTGACGGAGGCGACGAGGGAGAGCCGCTATTTGTCACTGGGCGCGAGTCCCCGCGCGAGTATCGCGCTTTTGCGCATGGCAAAGGCGATGGCCGTACTTTGCGGGAGGGATTATGTCATTCCCGAGGATATAAAGGAAGTTTACTATGATGTGTTTGCCCACCGGGTCAGGATGGATACGATGGCGAAGGCGGAGGGCATGACGGTCATAGAAGTGCTGGTACAGGTGTTTGAACATGAGAAGATTTAAAAATATTTTCGAATATGCTTTTTTATTTGGTCTGAATGGACTGATGCTTTGGTATTTCCGCGGGTATCTGAATCTGCTGATCGCGGTGGCGATGATCGTATTCCTGGTGTTAGATGTCACTTCTGTCTTGGTACTGAAACGATATCTATCGATATCCATTGAGGTGCCGGGGGAGCAGATGCCGAAAAACACAACGTTTGTCGTAAGGGTGAACGTGAGGAATCAGAGTGTGATCCCGCTGATAAACGGTGTGATCCGGCTTCAGATCGGCAATGTGTTTATGGGGGAGACGGCGGGGCAGGACATCGAGATTCCGCTGAAACCACTTGCTGTGACCGGGCTCGGACTCCCGCTGTGTTCTGCCTGTGTCGGGGACGTGGAGATCCGTACGGAAAAAATCGTTCTTACGGACTTCCTCGGGATGTTTTGTACGGAGAGGGAAGCTTCGGCGTCAAATCATGTATTTATCATTCCCCGGGGGGAGACCGAGCAGGAATTTTCGCTGAACGCATTTGAGAAGGGGATGAATGAGGTAGAGGAGACACAGATGAGGGGGAGTGATTTTTCCGATGTGAGCCAGATCCGGGAATACATCCCCGGTGACGCCATAAAAAATATCCATTGGAAGCTGTCCGCGAAAAAAGATGTGTGGATGGTAAAAGAGCGGTTACAGATGTCGTCACAGAAGCTTCTCGTCGTGCTGAAACTGGAAAAGTCGTCCGAGGAGGCAGCAGACCGTACGATCGAAACGCTGTATTCATTCGGGGAATTTTTGCTCACGAACCACGTACCGTTCACGCTGTGCTGGTGGAGTGATAAATTCCGGGAGATCCGGCAGGAGACGGCGGAATCGTCCGCGGATTGGCTGGATGTCATGCTGCATGTGTTCTCAACAAGAGCGGGAAATGAAATGGCAGAGCAGCATTTTCGTTCCCTGCATCCCGGTCAGGGTTATGTGCTGGCGTGTGAGGAGGGGATGCTCGTGAAAGTGTGAATGAAACTACGGATTCTACGCCACTGATTTAAGGATTGTTTGTGCCAGCTGTGCTGGCATGTTCGGAAGTGGAAGAGAGGTGACGGTATGGGGATATTCAGGCGGAAAAAGAAGGAGCCGGAACAGCGGATACAAATATCCGGGGGACTTTTTTTGGAATACCCGAGGAACGGGGAAAAACAGAATCCGTTCTTTAGCTGTGTGCCGAAGGGGCTGTTCAGCTTTCTTGTCGTGTTCGGGTCACTGGGGGGATTTCTTTCCTCGTTTGAGATGGAGTGCAACTATGTTATTCCGGCGGTTGTACTTTTTTTGTCTGCCATGTATTTCAGCGGCCTGTTTGGGTTTCAGAAGGGGTACTGGAAGGATCTGGGTTATATTATCTATTTTATGTTTTACGTGGCGGCGGTTTATCTTCTCCAATCCTATGTAAACAGCGGGTTTGCCGCGATCGTCAATATCGTGCGGCAGCGCGGGGAGCTGTATTTTAATCTGGCGGCAGGTACGGAGTTTGCGGAAAAGATCGAGGACCGCTATCTGACGATCACGATCACGGTTATTTTTTTCGGTATCTTTGAGATCATTTTACTAAACATTTTTCTCTCTAATTATATGAGTTTAAAACTGGCGCTGTTTGTCGGCTTGGCGCTTTATGTGTTTCCGCTTTATCTGCAGAGGGAACCGGATCTGTTTTTTGCTCTCTGCATGGTAGGAGGTTTCGCGGGGATCTATGTGTATAAGAACAGTGGTCATTTTAAGGATGGCCCCGTCCGGCGGCGCGATTATGAACGGGTGAAGGAAGGGAAGAACATCCGGCTTTCCTATACGCAAAATAATAAAGGATACCGAGGAGTTCTTTTGTGGACGCTGGCGTTTGTGCTGATTCTCGGCGTTTGTACTGTTTTTTATGACGAGGATGATTTCCGAAAGAGTTATGTGGAAAATCCATATAAGACAGCGACGAGAGAAGGCGTATCCGGTTTTATCATGCTCGGATTCCGCAGTTTTTTCCCTAACCTCTATTCGCGCGGCGGGATGAGCGGCGGGAAATTTGGGAATATTTCGGCGATTCGGCCGGACAATGAGACGGATCTGATCGTGCGGTTTGCGCCGTATAGCAGCAGTCCGGTCTATTTAAAGGGGTATACGGGACTCGTCTATGAAAATAACGGGTGGCTGAATGCGTATGAACTGGGCAGGACTACAAAGCTCGGAGATGGCTCGTTTTTTGGCAAGGAGAATATGGAAGAAGAGGCATCTGCGCTTTCGGAGTGTTATGAGGCAGGCCAGGAGGGGCAGGCAAAGGCGGTGATGGAGATCGTAAATAAGGGGGCGGATGTGCGGTATGTGTATCTTCCTTACTTTACAAGATTAGACGATTATGAGAAGTATGACAATGCGGGGGAGCCGCTGTTCGTCGGAAGCAGCCTGGGGAAGGAGCAGCGGTTTACTTTTTATCCGAATATTGGTTATACGGCGGAACTGAAAGACTCTTTACCCTTTAAAAAAGGCGAGGTAAGGAGTCAAGCTTACTCCCCCTATTCTTTTTTTAGTGCTCGGATACCGGAAATAAACCAGGCAGCAGTGGATCGTTTTATCGCCGGGGCAGGAATCCGCGCAGAGGATCCCGATGTCGTGGATCAGGTCGTGTCGCATCTGAAAGAGGACTATTCTTACAGCTATAATCCGGGACGGCTTCCAGAGGGAAGTGATATGGTCAATTATTTTCTGGATGAGAATAAAAAGGGAGTGTGCTATCATTTTGCGACTGCGGCCGTTTTGATCTTCCGGCGTCTCGGGATTCCCGCGCGGTACGCGGAAGGATACGCGTTTGGTTACAGTACGGTGCTGGAGGGGGAGATCCGTGAAGATCTGAATTACGATGACTATTACAGCGGGTATTCGGAACTGGGGAGAACGGCAGTGATGGAAGTGGATGTGACGGATGCCAACGCCCACGCGTGGGTGGAGATCTACGACGAGAACCGCGGATGGATCGTAGTCGATCCGACGCCGGCCGTGACGGAAGAGGAGCGAACGGGAGGGGATTTTTGGAGTTCCCTGACAAATTTTTTGCAGAATTCGCCGGATGTACAGTTTGAGGGTGATCTGTCGGAGATCAATCTCTCGTTTCTGCGGTCAGATGCGGTACGGCTGACCGTACTATTGGCATTGGCACTTGCGGTTTTCCTATGTTTCGTAGTATTGGCGGCGCAAAGACTCATGCGCTGGCACAGCTGGCACACAGAAAACCTGAGCCGGAATATGCTGTGGTACTACCGGGAGGTGTGCCGCCGGAGGGGGCGCAGGGATCCAGCGTTCGGCAAATTATCTGTGCCGTCGGAGCAGCTGGCGTACTTGTTTGCGGCCGGCCGCCAGAAACAGGAGGGCAGACGGGGAGGCAGGCAGACGGAGCCGGTGGACGAGGAACGGGTACTCCGCTGTCTCGAAGAGATCTGTTTTGGCCCGGCACAACCGGCAAAAGAGGATTATGATTATGTGATGGGGGTATTGAGAAGGTTTTACTGAGCAATCGGATCGTGCAGTCATGAGAAACACAGATGAAAATACGGTAAAAAACCCGGCTGGATAGGGGGCCGGGTTTTTTATGATTTATGGTATTGCTATCTTAGTATTTTTTTACGACAACTTTTTTTCGTTTCAATGTTGCCCTGCATGTTTTATAGAT
>CAJTTQ010000074.1 GCA_910579145.1 uncultured Eubacterium sp. | reverse complement strand
AAAAAATCGGAGCAACAGGATTTGAACCTGCGACCTCACGGCCCCCAGCCGTGCGCGCTACCAAACTACGCCATGCTCCGTTTTTTTGTGATACAAGATACAGTATACCACAACTCGGCGGTTAATACAAATGTTTTTTTGACTTATCAGCGGTAAAGGATAAATTTCTTAGCCGCTTCAATTTTCTGCTTGATTTCGTGGATGAAACTAATTGGAGCCGTGGATTCAAAAAAATGAGAAAAATGGAAAACTATTGCCATAGACAAAATTCTGCTGTAAAATACTCTTATGGTACAATGGGTATAAATCACATGAAACATAAGAGTTTCGTTAAACTATTTAAAAGATAAGGGGGATTTTGATGAAAGAAAAAATGAAACGCAGATTGGCGCAGTTGGTAATAGGTGCTCTGTTTGTCGGTATGATACCAACCGGAAATCGAACAGTCAGTAAGGCGAACGGTACATCCATTTCTACGGGAAAAGCTGCTCGGGCAGGTTATGAATTGAATAATCCAAAAACGGACAGCAGCGGGGTCGTAACCTGGGATTGCGTTTATTTTGGAAGCTACTGGCAGGAAGATACGAATGGGGATGGAACGGTGGATCAGGAAGATGAAAAGCAGCCGATCAAATGGAGGGTGCTTTCGGTGGACGGAGATGACGCATTCCTGCTCGCAGACAAAAACCTAGGTCAGAAATGCTACAATAATCTTGAGAAAGATATCACCTGGGAGACGTGTACGCTGCGCAGCTGGTTGAATGGTTACGGAGCGGAATGGAATGCAGATGGGGAAGATTACCGAGGGAGCGGGTTTATCGACGCTGCATTCACACCAGCAGAGAAGTCAGCAATATATGCGACAAATGTAGAAAATGCAGATAATCCGGTTTATGGTATGGAAGGTGGAAACGCCACATTGGATCAGGTGTATCTGCTGTCAATTGATGAGGTGATGAACCCAGCCTATGGATTCCCTTTAGACGGTAATAGTACGAATACGAGAAAGGGGAAGAATGATGAATGGTGGTGGCTCCGGTCGCCTGGTTACTTTGGAAATACTTCTGCATTTGTGAGTACCGGTGGCGTTGTGTACCGATTTGGTAATATTGTGCACGGGGATGGTATTGCCGTTCGCCCCGTTTTGCACTTGAATCTGTCATCTGATTCAGGTTGGTCAAAGGCTGGCACGGTGACCTCTGAGGGAGGAGAAATCGTGCTGCCAGTTGAGACGCCGGGAGAATTTTTAGGAAAATTGAACAATCCGGTGACAGATAGCGATGGGAACACTACATGGGATTGTGTCTATTTTGGTAACTACTGGCAGGAGGATACGAACGGGGATGGGAAAGCGGATCAGGAAGACAAAAAGCAGCCGATCAAGTGGAGGGTGCTGTCTGTGGAAGGAGATGATGTTTTTCTGCTGGCAGATAAAAACCTTGACCGGCAGCTGTACAATAAAAGCGGGAGCGGCGTTACCTGGGAGACTTGCACGATGCGTAGCTGGCTGAATGGCTATGGGGCGGAAGCGAATACAGGAGGGGAGAATTATAGTGGAAGAGGATTTTTTAATGATGCGTTTACGTCAGAAGAGAAGTCATTCATCAAAATATCAAATGTAGTGAATGAGGATAACCCGGTATATAGTTCGGAAGGTGGAAACGATACGTCAGACCGAGTGTACTTGTTGTCGATCGATGAGATCATGAATCCGACTTTTGGATTTTCCTTAAAAAAGGAGATGGAAGCGAAAAGGGCAGGGACAACCGCTTATGCGACAAGGAAGGGGGTAGAAACCGGAGGAAGTCCGGCAAGATATGGTCGGTGGTGGCTCCGGTCACCTGGCAACTATAGTTACTTTGCTGGTATTGTGGATACCAATGGCGAGGTGGACCAGATTGGCCACTCTGTCGTAGGTGATCGTGTTGCTGTTCGTCCGGCTTTGCATTTGGATGCGGCCTCTGATTCAGGCTGGACATATGCCGGTACAGTTACTTCCGGCGGGAGAAAAACTGAGACCCCGCAGCCGACTACTACCCCGGTGTTGTCAACTCCTACAGCTAGCACTATGCCAGAAGTAAGTACATTGCCAACGACTAAACCAACCCCGACAAACAGCCCAGATGAGAATACAAACCAAAAACCAATAAGCAGTTCGGTTACGCCTGCAGCAACAGAACCATCGGCGACTGTTACCCCAAATGTAAAAAGTCCATCAGCTGGAACGATACAAAAAGATGACAAGAATAATGTATTATATAAGGTGATTACTCAGGATAAAACAATAGGATTCTATAGAGCAGGGAATACAGCTGCAACGAACATCGTTGTACCGTCTACAATTACGCTCGGCGGCATAAAATATAATGTAACCGCGATAGCGGATCACGCATTCAAAGGGTGTAAAAAGCTAAAATCTGTAACCGTAGGAAAAAATGTTACTAGCATTGGCAAAAAAGCATTTTACGGATGTGGCAAATTGAAATCCATTACGATCAAATCGAAAAAGTTGAAAGACAAATCTGTTGGGGCAAAGGCATTTAAAGGAATTCATAAAAAAGCTGTAATTAAAGTACCCCCAAAGCAAAAGAAAGCCTATCAAAAATGGTTGAGGAAAAAAGGAGTAGCTAAAACTGTAAAAATGAAATAAAGAATGGATTCAAAAAATAGCATCCAACGTTCTGGCTGGATGCTATTTTTTTATAGTTGTCTCTGTTCACGTTATATTTTGAATATCACAGATCACATATCTCACTATGCAGTTCCTGCAGCGACTTCACCTCCGTACTCGCATGCGTCTTCACATAATGGATTCCGTCCGCCGTCGCCTTCGCCGCGGCGATCGTCGTCATATAAGGCACTTTCCCTTTGATCGCGGCCTTGCGCAAATAACTGTCGTCATGTACGCTGTCCTTGCCGACCGGGGAGTTGATGATCAGCTGGATGTCGCCGTTCGTGATCATATCGAGTATGTTCGGGCGCCCTTCGTAGAGCTTTTTCACCTTTTCTGCAGGAATGCCGGCTTCATGGATCAATTCATACGTGTGCCCGGTCGCTACGATCTTAAACCCGTCACCGGCAAAACTTTTCGCCACTTCCACCACTTCGTTCCGATCTTTGGCATTGACAGAGATCAAAACCGTTCCCTCGAGCGGAAGCGTAGACTGAACAGCTTCCTGCGCTTTGAAGAACGCTTCTCCGTATGAGTGCGACAGGCCGAGAACTTCGCCGGTAGAACGCATTTCCGGGCCGAGTACCGGATCGACTTCCTGGAACATATTAAATGGAAAAGCAGCTTCTTTCACGCCATAGTTCGGGATGTTCTGCTCTTTCAGCCCGACGACCGGAGACGGCCGTCCCGTCAGTTCGGAGGTAATGATATCGGTAGCGAGAGGGACCATGCGGATGTTGCACACTTTGGAAACCAAAGGCACGGTCCGGGATGCTCTCGGATTGGCTTCCAATACGTAGACTTTCCCGTTTTCGATGGCGTACTGCATGTTCATCAGGCCTTTTACGTGCATTTCCTCCGCGATCCGTTTCGTATATTCTTTGATCGTTTTGACATTGTCCGGTGAAATGTGGACGGAAGGAATGATGCAGGCAGAGTCTCCCGAATGGACGCCGGCCAGCTCAATGTGCTCCATCACGGCAGGAACAAACGCGTTGGTTCCGTCGCTGATTGCATCCGCTTCACATTCCATCGCATGGTTCAGGAAGCGGTCGATGAGGATCGGGCGGTCAGGCGTGACGCCGACAGCCGCATTCATATATTCTTCCATGCTGTCGTTATCATAGACAACTTCCATGCCCCGGCCGCCGAGTACGTACGAAGGACGTACCATAACCGGGTAGCCGATCTGTTCCGCGATGGAAACAGCTTCTTCTACTGTCGTTGCCATGCCGGATTCCGGCATCGGGATTTCCAGCTTGTCCATCATCGCGCGGAACTGGTCGCGGTCTTCCGCGAGGTCGATCACGGAAGGAGACGTTCCGAGGATCTTCACGCCGTTTTTCTCAAGCTCCGCCGCGAGGTTCAGCGGCGTCTGCCCGCCAAACTGCGCGATGACGCCCAGCGGTTTTTCTTTATTGTAGATGCTCAGCACATCTTCCAGTGTCAGCGGCTCAAAATATAATTTATCCGACGTGTCGTAGTCGGTGGATACCGTCTCAGGGTTACAGTTGACGATGATCGTTTCAAAGCCCAGATGTTTCAGGGCGATAGCCGCATGGACACAGCAGTAGTCAAACTCGATTCCCTGGCCGATGCGGTTCGGGCCGCCGCCGAGGATCATGATCTTCGGTTTATCCGATGTCACCGGATTTTTGTCCGGCGCATTGTAGGTGGAATAGTAGTAAGCGCTGTTTTCCGTGCCGCTGACATGGACGCCTTCCCACGCTTCGCAGACGCCGAGGGAAATTCGTTTGTTCCGTATGTCTTCTTCCGGGATTTCCAGGATCTTGCTCAAATATTTATCCGAAAAGCCGTCCTTTTTCGCTGTGGTGAGAAGATCATCCGGCGGCAGGCTGCCTTTGGATTTCATCAGTTCTTCTTCTTCTTCGACCAGCTCTTTCATCTGTTCGATAAAGTAGGCTTTTACTTTTGTGAGATCGTAAATTTCTTCGACCGTAGCGCCTTTTCTCAGCGCCTCGTACATGATAAAATGCCGTTCGCTCGATGGTGTGATCAAAAGCTGGAGGAGTTCTTTTTTCGTCATAGAATCAAAATCTTTCGCGTGGCCCAGGCCGTAGCGACCGGTTTCCAGGCTGCGGATGGCTTTTTGGAACGCTTCTTTATAGGTTTTGCCAATACTCATCACTTCCCCGACCGCGCGCATCTGGGTGCCGAGTTTGTCTTCCACGCCTTTGAACTTCTCAAATGCCCAGCGCGCGAATTTGATCACGACGTAGTCGCCGTCCGGTACGTACTTGTCCAACGTGCCATATTTGCCGCACGGAATATCTTTTAGCGTCAGGCCGGAAGCCAGCATCGCCGACACGAGCGCGATCGGGAAGCCGGTCGCTTTGGAGGCGAGGGCGGAGGAACGGGACGTACGCGGGTTGATCTCGATGACAATGATCCGGTCGCTGACTGGGTCGTGAGCAAACTGTACATTGGTACCGCCGATGACCTGTACCGATTCCACGATCTTATACGCCTGTTCCTGCAAGCGTTTTTGACATTCCTCGGAAATGGTCAGCATCGGCGCGGAACAGAACGAATCGCCTGTATGTACGCCCAACGGGTCGATATTTTCGATAAAGCACACAGTAATAATGTTATTTTCGGCATCGCGTACGACTTCTAGTTCCAGTTCTTCCCAGCCGAGAATGGACTCTTCGACGAGTACCTGCCCGACGAGGCTTGCCTGAAGGCCGCGCGCGCATACGGTTTTTAATTCTTCTTTATTATAAACGAGGCCGCCGCCTGCGCCGCCCATCGTGTACGCCGGGCGGAGTACAACGGGATAACTGAGTTTGTCAGCGATAGCCAAAGCCTCTTCTACGCTGTAAGCAACTTCGCTGCGGGCCATTTCGATCCCCAGCTTGTCCATTGTTTTTTTAAATTCAATCCGGTCTTCACCGCGCTCGATCGCGTCGACCTGAACACCGATTACTTTTACATTATATTTGTCTAAAATTCCTTTTTGGTTCAATTCAGCACATAAATTCAGGCCGGACTGCCCTCCTAAGTTGGGAAGTAAGGCGTCGGGCCGCTCTTTTGCGATGATCTGCTCCAAACGGTTTACATTCAAAGGCTCGATATAAGTGACATCGGCAGTTTCCGGATCCGTCATGATCGTAGCAGGGTTGGAATTCACTAATACGATCTCGTATCCCAGTTTACGCAGCGCTTTACACGCCTGGGTGCCGGAATAATCAAACTCACACGCCTGACCGATGATGATCGGGCCAGAGCCAATAATAAGTACCTTGTGAATATCAGTTCTTTTTGGCATTTTGTATCCTCCTAGTCTCTTTCAATCACACATGTTCATATTATATTATAACGGAAATGAGAAAAACCTCAAGCGATTTTTTACGGGGAAGGAAAATTATTTGCTTTTTTTTCCGAATTGTGGTATTCTTTACACCGAGCGGTATTCGTAGGAAACTGCATCAGATGAATTTTGGGTGTCACTGTCTGCCGCATTCGGAGAGAGCAGGTGATGACATGGAGATTGGTATGATCGGGGCCGGAAAAGTCGGGTGTTCGATGGGAAAATATATGATAGAACACGGATTCAAGGTGGCCGGTTATGTTAGCAGACACAGGGAAAGCTCGGAACAGGCTGGGACTTTCACAGGAACAAAAGTATTTGAAGATTTATATGAATTGATTCAGGCATGCGGATTGCTCTGCCTCGCCGTTCCCGACGATGAGATCGGGAATGTCTGGCAGCAGATGCGCGGAATGGGAGAAAAAGGTTCTGCCGTACATCCGCTTGCGGGTAAAATAGTATGCCATTTCAGTGGCTCATTATCATCTGCTGTATTTTCAGGAATCGAAAGTACCGGCGCGGCCGGATGTTCGGTTCATCCTATGTATGCGTTCAGCGATAAATTCACATCTTATCAGAAATTGAATTCGGCGATCGTTACGATCGAGGGACAAAAGAGGGCTGCCGCCGTCATGGAAGAAATGTTTTCGAACATGGGCAACCGGGTTTTGAAAATCTCTCCAGAGGCGAAAATGCGGTATCATTGCAGTGCTTCCCTCGTTAGTAATTTTATGACGGGACTTTTTTCGATGGGACTGGATCTGCTCGAACAGTGCGGTATCCCGGAGGAGACGGGCCGGGAGCTTGTGGGGCCTCTTGTCGTTCATAATATAGAGGCGGCTGTCCGGGACGGCGCCGAAAAGACTTTGACCGGACCGATTGAGCGCGGCGACGTCCACACCGTGGAGGGCCATCTGGCTGTGCTCCGCGGGGAAGAACGAATGATATACCAACTGCTGGGACAGAAAGTGCTGGCAGTCGCGCGGCGGAAAAATCCCGACCGGGATTATCGGAACATATCGGAACTATTGCAGTAAATGAACAGAGCGCATCGGTGAGGAATGATCATGCGCGGAATGGAGAGACAATGAAAAATACGGTTTTGACTTTTGCCCAGGCAAAGGAAAAGGGTGAGAAGCTGACGATGTTGACGGCTTATGATTATTCGACGGCGAAACTGATCGATGAGGCGGGGATCAACAGTATCCTGGTCGGGGATTCGCTGGGAAATGTCATCCTAGGCTATGAAGATACGGTTTCCGTTACGATGGAAGACATGATCCATCACGGGGCGGCTGTGGCGCGCGGGGCGAAAAACGCGCTTGTCATCATTGACATGCCGTTTATGTCGTACCAGACTTCGGTCTATGATGCGATGGTCAATGCGGGGCGCCTGATGAAGGAGGGGCGCGCCGGTGCGGTGAAGCTGGAGGGCGGAACGGAAGTGTGTCCGCAGATCAAGGCGATCGTGGGGGCGGGAATCCCCGTCTGCGCACACATTGGATTAACGCCGCAGTCGATCAACGCGTTTGGCGGTTTTAAAGTACAGGGTAAGAGCGAGGCGGCAGCGAAAAAACTTTTGGAGGATGCGAAGGCCGTGCAAGAGGCAGGGGCTTTTGCGGTCGTCGTGGAAGGTGTCCCGCGCAAACTGGCGGACGTGATCACGCGGGAACTGACGATTCCAACAATCGGCATCGGGGCCGGAAACGGCTGTGACGGGCAGGTGCTCGTGTATCAGGACATGCTGGGGATGTTTTCTGACTTTACGCCGAAGTTTGTGAAGCGGTATGCGGATATTGGCGAGGTGATGAAGCGTGCGTTCCAGGCGTATATCGAGGACGTGGGAGATGGAACGTTTCCGGCGAAAGAGCATGAATATTCGGTGGATGACAGCGTGATCGAGGGGTTGTATGACTCGGGAAGTAAGACGTCGTGAGCTGACAGGGGGACAGGTATCCTGTGCAGAAGAATGTGAAAAGAAGGAGGCAGATGGCAGATGAAAATAGCAGAGACGATAGCAGAAGTTAGGGAACAGGTCAGGACATGGCGAAAAGAGGGACTTGCGGTCGGACTGGTGCCGACGATGGGGTATCTCCACGAGGGACATAAAAGCCTGATCGACCGGGCGGTCGAGGAAAATGACCGCGTGGTAGTAAGTGTGTTTGTGAATCCGATCCAGTTCGGGCCGAGTGAGGACTTGGCGAGTTATCCGAGGGATCTGAAACGGGATGCCGCACTTTGTGAAGCGGCGGGAGCGGATCTGGTATTCCACCCGTCGGATGGAGAGATGTATTTTGACGATTTTTGTACGTATGTGGATATGGATGATCTGACGAAAGGACTTTGCGGAAAGACAAGACCTACACATTTCCGGGGAGTTTGTACGGTCGTGTCGAAACTGTTCCACATCGTGGCGCCAGACCGCGCGTACTTTGGACAGAAAGATGCCCAGCAGCTCGCGGTGATCCGCCGTATGGTACGGGATCTGAATTTTGATCTGGAAATCGTCGGCTGTCCGATCGTGAGGGAGGCGGACGGCCTGGCAAAGAGTTCACGCAATACGTATCTGAGCGAGGAGGAGCGCCGGGCAGCAGTCGTACTCCACCAGGGGCTTCTGGCAGGGGAACAGCTCGTGAAAGCAGGTGAGACGGATGCGTCTAAGATCGTCGGCGCGATCACGGATGTGATCGGGAAGGAACCGCTTGCGAAGATCGATTACGTGGAGCTGGTGGAATGGGATTCCCTGAAGCCGGTCACGAGTGTGCGCGGGGAAGTGCTGGCAGCGGTGGCAGTATACATTGGAACGACGAGGTTGATTGATAATTTTATCGCCTGACGTAATAGGTGTTATCTGGCTTTACAGGTGTTGCTTGAAGCGGCAGGTGTTGCCTGAATTAGCATGTGTTGCCGGAAGCGGCAGGTGTTGTTAGATTTAAAAGGGGGAGTGAGCAGAATGAAGACGATCGCGATCGTAGAGGACGACGAGGAAATCTGCAGCCAGCTGGCGGGATTTTTAAGCAATAACGGGTATGACTGTATCGTGATAAAGGCGTTTGAGCGTGTGCCGCAGCAGATCGCGGCAAGCGGCGCCGATATGGTGCTTTTGGACATTACACTGCCCGGGGCCGACGGGGGAAATATCCTGCGTAAATTGCGGGAGATTTCGAATATCCCGGTCATTATGGTGACGAGTAAGAATACGGAGATGGACGAGGTTATCTGCATGACGTACGGCGCGGACGATTTTATTGCCAAACCGTATAATCCGGCGATTCTTCTACTCCATATTGAAGCGGTATTTAAGCGGTTGGACAACAGCGCGGAGGACTCATTTGTCACATACGGCAAGATCTGTCTCGATGTGGGGCGCTGCGTTCTGGAGGTTTTGCCGGAGCAGGCAGGCGGCGCGGCGCAAACGGTGGAGTTGACAAAAAATGAAATGCGGATTCTGCGTTATCTCATGCAAAACCAGGGAAAAACGGTTACGCGTGACGAGTTGATCAGTTATTTGTGGGATTCCGAGGAATTTGTGGATGATAACACGCTTACGGTAAATATTAACCGGGTGCGGGGGAAATTAAAGGAACACGGCGTAGTGGATCTAATTAAAACGAAGAGAGGAATCGGGTATTTACTGGGATGAAATTCACGGATTATTGTCGGGAAAAGGCCGGCTGGATGTTTTGTTTTCTCGGCCAGATGCTCTTAGTTATTGGGATGGGAAAGATTTTTCGGATTAACACGTCATATATCGTGTCTGTGGTGTTTTTGGAATGTTTCATTTTGCTGCTTATGTGGGCCTTTGATTTTCGGAAGAAATATAAATTCTATCAGGATATGCTGCAAAAGCTGGATGAGCTGGATAAGAAATATCTTATCACGGAAATGATCGAAAAACCAGGTTTTTTAGAGGGCGATATTTTGTGTGACGCGCTTTATGAGACCGACCGGTCGATGAACGAGAAGGTCAGCGGGCAGGAGCGGGCGGTGCGGGAGTTTAAGGATTATGTTGAAATGTGGATCCATGAGATCAAGCTGCCGATTTCAGCCGTGTCGCTGATGAATCACAATGAAGAGATGGATTTTCGGAGTTATCGTCAGCAGCTGGACAAGATTTCCCAACTGGTGGAACAGATTTTGTATTATGTCCGCGCGGATACGCCGCAGAAAGATTATCTCATGAAACGGTGCTGTCTGGAAGAGATCATAAACGAGGTTTTACTTGAAAATAAAGACGTTCTGATCGCCGGAAAGTTTACGATCCAAAAGAAGGATACCGGTGTTTTTGTGGTTTCGGATGCGAAGTGGATCAAGTTTATGCTGGGGCAGCTGATCCATAACAGCGTTAAGTATAAAAGGGGGGCCAGCGGTTATCTGGGATTTCAGGCGGTGGAAGAGGACGGGAGCGTGACGCTGATCGTCGAGGATCACGGGATCGGTGTGCCGGCTTCGGATGTGCGGAGGGTGTTTGAGAAGTCTTTTACTGGGGAAAATGGGAGGAAGACGGCGGCGTCTACCGGGATGGGGCTTTATATCTGCCGGAAGATGTGCGGGAAGCTCGGGCATGAGATCTGGATGGAAGCGGCCGAGGAGGAGTGGACGAAGGTTATGATACGGTTTGGGAAGGATGGGTATTATTTGGAGTAAGAAGGGATTAACTTATTCTTTTCCCTCAATCAGATAATCGTAGGAAACATGAAAAATCTCTGTCAGTGCTTTCAGTTCCAAATCGTTAACATAGCGCTTATTTGTTTCAATTCGAGTGATTACATTTTTATCCATATCGTAGCCTGCCAGTTGGAGTTGACGGGCAAGATCACGTTGTGACAAGCCGTGCTGGCTTCTCAATGCAATCAGGCGTTTGCTGATTAAGTTTTTTTCACCAGTATTTGTTCGTGGTTTGGGCATAGTTCGTCCTTTCCTGAAAAAGCAGGTAAAATAGTTGTCTCATTTTTTGCACTTTTATGCTGTTTACAGGTATTAAACCATCGGTTACCTGCCTATGGCATTTGCCTGCCTATGCCATAGGCATAATCTCGGTTTCAAGTTGCTTTAATTCGTCAAGTGATAATGCAGGAACATAGTCTGCAATTTCTTCAAGTGGCATTTTCCCCTTTTTAATCATTCTTCTCGCTGTTTCTCTAGTGTTCTCTAATGCTGCTTCATTCCTCATATCTTCCATTATTTTGCACATAGCCGCCACTCCTTTCTCGTCCTGCTTATAATATCTTGCTTTTTTAGCAAGTGCTTCATAGTTCATATTATCGGGATTGGTGCATGAAAAATCGTGCATTAGTTTTCCGATTTCATCATTGCCCCTGTACTTCCCATTAACATATATAATATGCGAACCGTCATTAAATAATACTTTATTTTCTCCGACACGGACATATCTCTCCACTGGATATATCGACTGATTCCCTTTCATTACATCATTTTCTGTAATAAAAATCACATAGCTGTCGGGAATATCCTCTGTTTCATTTCCGGGTTTTAATATATGTGCGTCTAACAAACTGCTGTTATGCCTTGCTCTCTTCGCGCCTGCACCTGCGTCTGAACGTTGAATTTCTACATCAAACTCCTTCTTGGTGCTATCAATCGCATGGACGTCTAATATAGCAGAACGCCCTTGCAGATTCTTTAACAGTTCCTGTGTGCGAATCGTCTTAATTGTTATATCTCCCTGTCCTAAGATAATCCGAAGTATCAGTTCTACGCCTTCATAGTTATCTGCGAGGCAGACCGTCATAAAATCATCATCTATATATCGGAGTAATTTCAGACGTTCTAAATCCTGTTGATGTGTCTGTGCTGTTGTACTCAAGATATCACCTTCTTAGTAAATCCCGATAATTTGAATTTTTCTTTCTCAACTATATAAACAGTATACCACATCGTTTAATACAATTCAACATTTTTCTCAAACAAAATTTTTTATCCACTCCTTCATCCGTTTCATCTCCGCAACTGCCGAATCTACAAACGCATCATAGTTATCTTTTTCATACAGATCAAAATATGCGTCATTACATACCTTAAAATCAGGCAGAGAATCCTCTGCTTACGTCCCGCCAGACGGTACATAAAACCAGTCGATCTACCATTCGTTCCTGTGATATTCTTCATTTTCCTCTTTTGAAATATAACTTTCAGCCATTTTATATATTTCGTCGGTTTTGTTAAATTCTCCGGTGTACTGTTCCCCTCCATTTCTATCTTTATATTTTCTTACAATGATGAAACTGACAAGTGGTCTGGAATCAATTTCAAAGCGCAGCCATATCTGATATTTTCCATCTTCGCCGTGCACAGAGAATTCCTTCATTAAATAATTGAGAACAGGCAGAGTAGATCTTTGAGATTGATAGGATTTATGTATCAGATTGTTGTTATCCCGGGGATCTAAAGTAATTTCATCAGATTTACTGCGAATGGTTGCCCTCATACACTGATATCAGTATACCAAAAACGACTTAAGGCAGACAACATGGTTTTCGGCTGCCGGCACCTGATGAGTGAAAAAAATGTGGTTGCCATTATCAGAAAATTCCTTTATCATATAAGTGCTACAGAGGGTTGTGACAATTTGAGTTGGCGGATTCAGGTTAATGATATAAAGAACATTAAGGAGCGATGTCATGGAAGAAAATATGAAAAAGCGATTGGCATTGTTGAAAAGACAACATAAGCAGAGGGAATATGAAAAGCGTGTTGTCTTTGAAAAAAAGCGTTTGATCTCGGAACATATAGATTTTACAAAATATTATCGGTTTGCTGAGCAGGGTGAAGCAGATCGAATTAATTCAGTTCTAAACGGACTGCCAGTCCGCTACACAAGACCAGATTTTTCAAAGT
>CAJTTQ010000073.1 GCA_910579145.1 uncultured Eubacterium sp. | reverse complement strand
AAAGCGCGAGACGGGACTCGAACCCGCGGCCCCAACCTTGGCAAGGTTGTGCTCTACCAACTGAGCCACTCGCGCATAAAACGGTCACATTTGTCATTTCCCCTGTGACCGTTTTATATTATACAATAACGAAAAACACATGTCAAGAACTTTTTACTAATTATTTTTTTTGCTTGCAAATCTCCTGGTCTCTGATCGCGGCAACGGCCGTCTCATCCAGTTATCTTCATAGATTTCTTCACACCCTGGGCCGCCCGGAACATTTTTTTATATGCAGCAGGCTGCTTTTTCGGAATCGAGATCCGAGCCTTTGCGTGAATGCCTTTCCACGCGTTTTTCCCCACTTTTTTCAGTCCTTTGGACCGGATAGAAATCTTTTTCAACTTTTCACAAGACTGAAATGCCTGATTTCCAATTTGGAGAACATGTTTGCCGATCACGGCGCTGACCGCTTTTTTGCAGCCCTTAAACGCCCTTTTTCCAACTGCCGTCACCTGAAATGCTCTTCCTTCTATCTTCACCGTATCCGGGACTTTGATCGCTTTTGCCTTTTTATTTTTGATCGCCGTCACGGTGACCGCTCCTGTTTTTGATCCTTCGACCTTACTTACCTCATATACATAACCGCCCACCGTATATTTTTTTCCTTTCTGCACGGCCGGGGATGCCTCTGGCTTCGGCGACGGCGCCATCGGCTGATCACTCACTGCCGGTACCGGCGTGTTGATCGGTGCCTGTGTCGGCACAGGACTAACATCTGGGCTTTGGGTTACGACCGGAGCGGGATCCTGTCCTTCATCCGCATCTGTCACCGTGCGTTCCCCGAACTGAAATGCCTTTAGATCGCAGATCTCATCACTGCCTTCTGACTGAAACACGAAATAGAGCGCATGTTTTCCCTTCAGGGAAGCCAGCGAATCAATTTGGGCCGTCTTTATAACACCTTCCGCGTCGTCCGAGGATGAAATCTCAAAGGTGCCGATCTTTGTACCCCCGTCACTCTCCCAAGGCCGATCCAGCATAATGTCTACCGTACCGCCCGTTCCTTTCGGAAGCAGTTCCACTGCCAGCATATCCTGCTGGCGGCTTCCCCTGCCTGCATCAAAGTTCAGATATTTAAACCCTACGATCGATCCATTTTTGATATTGACCACATTACTGCCGGAATTATTTTCATCGTAATGTGCCTGGATCTGCGGGCCTCCGGTCATGAAGCAGGAGCTGCCTGCCGTCTGCTTTTTAAACGGGTTGAGTCCATCGATCTCAAATCCCTGTGATGTTACTTCCGCTTCTTTTATGACAACAGCCCCGTCCTCCGTCACACTGACATCGATCGCTTCCACGACAGCCTGGCGGGAATACATGCTGTTATCAATACACCTGTGATAAAATACATACCACTGACCATTGATTTCCAAAATGCTACCATGTGTATTTCCCCACGACTGCTGCGCACAGATCACATGTCCCGTCTCATCTGTCTCCCGCGCCCGCGCGTCGACAATCGTTCCTCCGTATGTCCACGGTCCCAGCGGCGTATCGCCATACGCATAAGCGAGCGTATTATTCGATGCCCCTAAACCAAATTCATCTTCATTTGTTTTCCGGCTATAGATAAATACATATTTATCCCCGACCTTCCGCATGGATGACGCCTCAAAAAAGCGGAACTGGTCGCCGTCACTCCCGTCTATTCCCGTATCTTTCTTTGTCAGGACACGGCAGCCTTCCTTGACGGTACACATCGTTTCCGGATCAAGTTCTGCCATAGATGAGGACTGGAATCCCCAATAACCGTATACTCTTCCATCATCGTCGATAAATACCGCAGGATCAAACTTCAGCGCGCCCGTCGTAACTGTAGTGCTTCCTTCTTTCCAGTTACACACTTCAAATGGCCCTTTCGGACTATCCGACTTGGCAATCATCCCGTTTCTGCCGGATGACTGATTATTCGGATATAGATAATACACCTTGTTTCCATCGACATCTCTGGCTTCTACGACATCCGGCGCGAACAAAATGTCCGCTTTCCCATCCACGATCGATTCAAAAATAACTCCCTCATAGCGCCAGTCATTCAGATTTTCCACCGGCGCCGACCACGTCACAAGGTCATACCCGCAGTATGCCGTTTTTCTCGTGTCATGGGAACCGTAAATATAGACGCGGTATTTTCCGGGTTGATCCGGATCTTCGAATAATCTCGGCTCACCGTCAGGAATATGCTCCCAGTGTGGGAGATACGAATTTGCTGCCTCTGAACGGATTACGCCCGTAACACCAACTCCCCAGAACAAGAGAGCGGCAAACAATAACATTTTAACATGATTTTTCATTAGCGATACCTCCAAATACACTATTTTATTTACTATAATAATTTATTATAACAAACAAATCTGGATATCACAATGAAGAATCACGCGCAACATAAAATTTTCCTACAACATAAAAAAGAACCGCCTGTGGCGATCCTTCCAAAGCGCGAGACGGGACTCGAACCCGCGGCCCCAACCTTGGCAAGGTTGTGCTCTACCAACTGAGCCACTCGCGCATCTGACAGCCGCCGGCTTTTTCCTGCGACCGTATAATATTATACTATAACAGATTGTTCCTGTCAAGGGATTTTTTTCCACTCCTCATACAACCGGTGTACCGGCAGACCGACTACATTATTATAATCGCCCTCTATCCCGGAAATAAATTTCCCAAACGTCCCCTGGATCCCATAAGCGCCCGCTTTGTCGTATGGCTCGTCCGTATCGAGATACGAACGCAGTTCCCTCTCACTGAGCGGCGCCACATGCACGAGCGTCGTTTCGGCAAAACTGCTCCCCCACCTCACATCCGCGTCCGGGCCGGTCTGCAGGAGCGTTACCCCGGTGCTGACGCGGTGCGTCTTTCCGCTCAGCAGACGAAGCATCCGGCAGGCGTCTTCCCGGTCTTTCGGTTTTCCCAGAATCTCTCCATCAATACTCACGACTGTATCCGCGCCAATCACGACCGCGTCGGCCCTGCCTGACGCCACAGCCTGCGCCTTTTGCTTCGATAACTCGATCGTCACCTCTTCCGGTTCCGTGCTGGAAACGATCTCCTCACACTCGGATACAATAACCGAAAAATCATGACAGATCATACCCAAAAGTTCTCTTCTCCGCGGCGAAGCGGACGCCAAAATGATCAATGCCTTCTTTGTTTGCATCTTCACAGCCTCCTTCTTTTGTTTCATGGAAGTAAATAGGAATCAGATTGTCATTTCCCCAGCATTTATTATAACAGCTTCCCTTCGAAATAGAAACACCTTTTTCAATTTTATAGAAATGTTTTACCTCACGCATCTTTCGGCTTTTCTGTACATTCCCGTTCGGGTATGTTATAATAAGGAAAAATTTTACTAAGAAAGGGAGCAATTGATTATGAAAAAATGGATCCTTCCTGTATGTACACTCGTTCTTGCCCTCGGCTTCGGAAATGCCACAGACTCAAAAGCGATGACCACACAGGAAAAACTACAAAAACAAGCGGAAGAACAAGCTTCTTATGAAGCATTTTCCCAAAAACCGATGCAGCTAATGGAGGACCGCAAAGAATCGATTCCTGCCAGCGGGACCCTTCCGTGCGAAAACGGAAATACGATCTCGTACACACTGGAAAACGGCGTACTGACGATTTCCGGTTCAGGTGACAAACTGATTTATGAATATGAATACTATTTTATTGAAAACAGTAATATTACAAAAGTCGTATTCACAAATGACTGTGCGATGACGGATCTGTCAAGCATGTTTTCTCGTTGCCACAATCTGGTTTCCGTAGAAAACATTCCCCAGACCGTTATCAATATGGACTCTGCTTTCTCTGGTACTGGCCTTACAAGTGTACCGGCACTTCCGTCCAATCTGGAAGATCTTACTTATACCTTTTCGGAATGCGAAGGTATCACAGAAGTCAACTGGGCGGCTCTTCCAAAGACGATCACCTCTTTTTCCGGTGCTTTTAAATCCACTTCCGTTACTACCGCTGAAATCGTAATAAATGATAGTCAGTTGGCAGAAACAATCCACTATTCCTATTGTTTTAGCGACTGTCCGCTTTTACAGAAATTGACAGTCAATGCAGACGGTCTCAATGACTCTGCACATTTGTGGCTTCAGGGCATCTGCTCTGGATGTACCTCTTTGGAACAATTCGAACTCATCAACTTTCCAGCTACAAATATGGAACCTGGTTCTGAGTGCGCCACCGCTATGTTTAACGGATGCCAAAATTTAAAGAGTGTCATAAACGAGGGATATTTCTACTTTAGCGGGGATAGCATATTTAACGGATGCGAGCAGCTAGCCACCCTGCAGACAAAGGGTTTTCGCGATTTCTATCCCGATGACGCCCTGACAAATTCTTTTTATAACTGCCGTTCACTGAGCGGAGACTATTACATCAGCTTCAGCAGCCTTTCAGAATTATATGATTTTGCCAACAACTTATCCGACCCGGATTTTGAAGAAAACATAGGCTTTAGTTTTACCGGCTGCAACAACAAAACAAATTTCCATCTCGGATATCAGGAACTGGTTAATTACTGGAATCAGCGCAAACTCCTGACCGATTCAAAATCCGAAGCCAATTTCCATTACTGGCCGGAAGGCGACCACTACAGGGATGATTCTTACGAGACACCGCCGGACACAACGATCCAGAGGCCTTCTGTCACACCGCCTTCCCTCGTAAATACGTCGGTTACACCGGGTAACACACAGCCCGTTTCAACAGTCACACCAAAAACGAAAAAAAGCATCTCTGTTCTTAAACTGACGAAATACAAAAAGGGAACAAAAAAGATCAGCGGTAAGACGATCGGAAAAGCTGCCATTAAAATTTCCATTGGAAAGAAAACTTATAAGGCAAAGTCAAATGGAAAAGGAGCTTTCACCATCAAACTTAAGTCCAAATTAAAGAAAAAGACTTCTATTAAAGTAACCGTCTCCAAATCCGGTTACAAAACAAAGTCAAAATCCTTTAAGGTAAAATAACCAGCAGCAATTACGATCAAATGGCGCCATTATAAAAAACGGAATCCGTGCACATGCACAGATTCCGTTTTTCCTATTCTATTGTTTCTCCGATTCTATCGTTTCGTCGAAACAGTCAGTTTCGTCTCTACCCTGTCGAGTCCTTCCGCCACATCCTGTTCTTCCACCAGATCCAAAACCGGAAGTCCGTCGATATCAAAATGCACCCTGCGGATGCCGCTGCTCCGCTCCCCGTCGATACCCGGTCTCGCGTGATAGGTATTCCAGAGATCGCCGTACTCGTCCATGACATACGCATTATGGCCGGTTCCAAACTCCCCTTCCACGCTTCTCGACGTGAGGATCGGATAATTTCCCTTTTTCCAGTTCTCCCGGACGAGAAGATCCTTTCCTTTCTCGATCGTAAGCAGGCCGACGACGTAAGAAGTATCAACCGCCGCGCTCGAAAACGTAAGGATCAGCCGGTCTTCCTGCGGCAGGGCAAACGGCCCTTCATCGACGAATGTGTGGTTATTCGCCCAGCCATACTCTGGCTTTGATAAGATCACCGGATCGGAACTCAGCTTCCATGGCTCATCCGCATCCAGCTTCGCGATGTACAGCCACGCTCCCAGATCCTTTGGCAGAAACTGCCGCTGCGACCAGACCGCGTAATAATCTCCCTCCCAGAAAAAGCATGTCATATCTAATGTGATCGTTTTTCCGGCTTCGCACAGTTCGCTGCCGTCTTTGCGCACAACGCGGCGCGGCTCCGACCAGTCCTCCCGGCACGATGGATTTCCGCCTTCCCGCAGTTCCATGACATGACTTTCCTCGCAGAAAAACTCATCGGGCGTGATCGCTAAAAACAGATATAACTTTCCGCCGATCTCATGAAACTCCGGCGCCCACAAAAGATTGCCCACATGCTCGTATGTATCCGAATCCAGTATGAGATGTTCGTCCGCATCTACCAGTTCCGGGATCGTATCCGCCTCGCGGATGTAAAGCGTGTGGTTCTTATCCGCGTCATTCGTCGCGATAAAGTAATATTTCCCCTGCCAGTAGGCCACGCACGGATCCGCGCGGTCTTCCGCGATCGGGAACGGAAAATGATCCTGATGCAGCCTTCCCTTGATCTCATATGTTCCTGGACAGGTCCAGTCCACATGTTCCAGATCCCAGTCCACGCGTTTTAACGCCTGTGTCCCATCGCTGTAAACCGCCTTTGCCATCATCCATTTCAGCTGTTCTTTCGCATTCACTGTAACCTGCTCTTCAAATATCGTCTCCACATGATGCGGCGGCATCAGTTTCTTAACAAGACGTTCTGCCGTCTCGTCTGATACCGACACGATATTTCCGGCGACCGCCCCCTCGATGTCCGTTTTCACTTCCGGCCATTTTCCGTTTTCGATGCGCGCCGCTTCTGGAAGCTGATCCGACGGCCGGACTTCCTCCAGTTTCGCCTGATAGCAAGCGCCGCTCTTGACACACCAGCGCATAATATACCTGTCTTTCTCATTATCATAGTCGCACGCCACACGGCAGACCGGCTCATCTGCCAGCGCGAGAAGCCCTAATTCCTCATATTCCAGCAGATCACGGCTCGCAAACAACAGCACTTTTCCCACACTCTGTGCATCCTCTTCCCCGTCGCCGCCCGTCCGCACGGCTGCCACGCCAAATGTGCCATCCTTCTTCACAAACAGATACGGATTCTGAATGCTTTTTGGATTCAGCGATCCATCTTCATTTTCCGTGGCCTTTGCAAATAAAACGCCGGAATTGTGGTTTAACGGCTGAAAACTTCCGGTGCCGTCGCCGGAACCCCCGCGCCTGACGTTATCCACGGCATCGTTTCTGACGTCGTCTCCGATGGCAATGTGCATACTATAAGCCAGTTTGGGATCATAGTAAAATTCATCGATCGGCTCCCTTGTGTAACATAATACCTGCTTCATTTTTTCCTCCATTCACGAACCGGCCAAAAAAGAAATCCTCCTTTTCTGGCCGCATCTGATCAATTAACGGAAATACTCCACTCCGCTCTCAAATATCATCTGATTCTGTTCTCCGTAAATATTGACGGCTACCCCGCTTCCCCGGCGCTCGGAATGCGCCATTTTTCCGAGGACCCTTCCATCCGGGCTCGTAATGCCCTCGATCGCGCCATACGATCCATTGGGGTTGAAATCATCGTCCATCGTTGGGTTTCCATTTACATCGACATACTGCGTCGCCACCTGTCCGTTGGCAAACAGCTTGTCGAGCCATTCGCGGTCCGCGACAAAACGTCCTTCCCCGTGCGAAGCCGGAACGGAATAGATCCCGCCAAGTTCCGCCTTCTGCAGCCACGGCGACTTATTCGTCACGACTTTCGTATAAACGGATTTACTAATATGCCGGCCGATGCTGTTTTTCGTGAGCGTCGGCGAGTCCGCTTTCTGCGTGCGGATCTCCCCGTACGGCACCAGCCCGAGTTTCACGAGCGTCTGGAATCCATTACAGATACCGAGCACCAGTCCGTCTCTCTCGTGGAGCAGCGCGTGAACGGCTTCCTGAATCCTCTCATTGCGGAATACCGACGTAATAAATTTGGCGGAACCATCCGGTTCGTCTCCAGCGCTGAATCCGCCGGAGAACATGAGGATCTGCGACTCATCCAACGCCTTCTTAAATGCGTCCACGCTGTCCTTGATGTTCTGCTCCGTCATATTTTTAAATACAATGCTCTCCGTCTCCGCGCCAGCCGCGCGGAAAGCCCGGATCGTATCGTATTCACAGTTCGTTCCCGGAAATACAGGAACAAATACTTTTGGTTTTGCCGTCTTATGACGGCATACATAGATTTCCTTCGCGTCATAAAGACTGTTCGGGATGTTTTCTCCGGCCCTGTCAGAACCGTCCGCGCCGGCGCGCGTCGGGAACACCTTCTCGAGCGTTCCGCTCCAGGCGGCGAGCGCCTCATCGACACTGACTCTTTCTGTTCCATACAGGAAGGCTTCCTCAGCGTTTACAACGCCAATCTTCTCAAAGGCAAGTCCGGTCTGCGCCAGCCTGTCCATATCCTTCTCGTCCACCTCAGCAAGTATCGCGCCATACGCCGGTTTAAAATACTCGTTTACCGGACGGGACGCGTCAAACGTCACGCCCCATTTATTACCAAATGCCATTTTCGCCGCCGCTTCCGCCACGCCTTTCCCGGAAAGGGCATACGCCGAATGAATGACATGGCCGCGCATCAGCTCCGTCACTTTTCCGTACATATCCATACAATACGTGTAATCTGGAAGGTCATACGCATCCTTTTGAATCTCAAATTTGACTAATATATGACCGGCTTCTTTTAGTTCCGGTGTGATGACATCCGTAATCTTCGCCACATCGACAGCGAACGAACACAGTGTAGGCGGCACGTCGATGTCATTAAACGTACCCGACATACTGTCCTTACCGCCAATCGACGGAAGGCCAAGCTTCATCTGCGCGTCATAGGCGCCGAGCAGCGCCGCCATCGGCTCGCCCCAGCGTCTGGCATCTTCAGTCATCCGCTTAAAATACTCCTGGAATGTAAAGCGGATCTTCGTAAAGTCACCGCCGGCCGCGACGATCTTCGCCACCGAAGTCAGTACCGCGTACTCCGCGCCGTGGAACGGACTCCAGCTCATCAGGTACGGATCCATGCCATAACTCATCATCGTAACGGTATCGCAGCTTCCCTCCATCACAGGCAGTTTGGCAACCATCGTCTGGATCGGCGTCAGCTGGTACTTTCCGCCATATGGCATCGCCACCGTACACGCACCGACCGAACTGTCGAACATCTCCACGAGTCCCTTTTTGGAACAGACATTCAGATCTTTCAGGCATCCAGTCAGCGCATCCGCAAAGTGTTCCGGCACTTCCACCTTTTCCATATAATTTTCTTCTTTTTTCGGCATTTCCACGATGACATCCGTCTCCTGGTGAGCACCGTTCGTATCTAAAAATGCCCTTGCAATATTTACGATCTCTTTTCCGCGCCATTTGAGGACGAGCCGCGGCTCTTTCGTCACAACGGCGACCGGAACTGCCTCGAGGTTTTCCTCCTCGGCAAAGGCTAACATTTTCTCGGTATCTTTCGGGTCAACGACGATCGCCATACGCTCCTGGGATTCCGAAATCGCCAGTTCCGTGCCGTCCAGGCCGGCATATTTTTTCGGAACCTTGTCCAGGTCGACGACCAGGCCGTCCGCCAGTTCACCGATGGCTACCGACACGCCGCCCGCTCCGAAGTCATTACATTTTTTAATGAGCCGGCTGACCTCCTCACGGCGGAACAACCTCTGGATCTTGCGCTCGGTCGGCGCGTTTCCCTTCTGTACTTCTGCTCCGCATGTGTCGATGGATGCCGTGTTATGTGCTTTGGAAGATCCGGTTGCACCGCCGCAGCCATCACGTCCCGTACGTCCGCCGAGCAGGATGATCACATCATCGGGATCCGAATTTTCACGGATCACGTTCTTTCTGGGCGCCGCTCCCATGACAGCGCCGATCTCCAGCCTCTTTGCCACATAGTTCGGATGATAGACCTCATCGACAAGCCCCGTAGCCAGCCCGATCTGGTTTCCATAAGAACTGTATCCGCTGGCGGCGCCCGTCACGATCTTTCTCTGCGCCAGTTTGCCCTCCATCGTTTCTTTCAGCGATTTCGTGGGATCTGCCGCCCCCGTCACGCGCATCGCCTGGTATACATAACCGCGCCCTGAAAGCGGATCGCGGATCGCGCCGCCAAGACAGGTCGCCGCGCCTCCAAACGGCTCGATCTCCGTCGGGTGGTTGTGCGTCTCATTTTTAAAGAATACGAGCCACTCCTCTTTGACGGTCAGCTTCTGGCCGTTTCCAGAGCCATCCTCCTGTTCGATCTCCACCGGCACGACGATCGAGCAGGCGTTGATCTCGTCAGATTCTTCCATATCCTCGAGTTTCCCGTCCGCGCGCAGTTTTTTCATCGCCATGAGCGCAATATCCATCAGCGATACAAATTTGTCGTCCCTTCCTTGATAGATCGCGTCGTGGTCTTCTTTGTAACGGATAAACGCATCCTCGATCGGCTTTGTATAATCGCCGTCTTCAAAACGGATATTTTTGAGTTCCGTTAAAAATGTCGTATGGCGGCAGTGGTCCGACCAGTACGTATCCAGTACACGGATCTCCGTCACACTCGGGTCGCGCTTCTCTTCTCCTCTAAAGTAATTCTGTATATGGAGAAAATCTTTAAATGTCATGGCAAGGCCGAGGGAATCATACAAGCCTCTCAGCGCATCTTCGGACATGTTTTGAAAACCGTCAAATATTTTGACATCCGCCGGCTCGTCAAATACAGTGACAAGCGTTTCCGGAACGCTCTCGTCCGTCTCCCTCGAATCAACCGGGTTAATGCAGTATTCCTTGATCCGCGCAAAATCTTCCTCGCCAAACGCGCCGCTCAGTACGTATGTCGTCGCGGACCGGATCACCGGCTCTTCGCTCTCATTCAGAAGTTTGACGCACTGTTCCGCCGAATCCGCACGCTGGTCAAACTGCCCCGGGAGATATTCCACGGAGAACACGCGGTCTCCCTCCTGTTTCTCAAACTCTCCTTCGTAGACATGATCGACCGGCGGCTCAGAAAACACGGTGGCAAGCGCTTTTTCATACGTGCCCTCCCCGATGCCTTCCACATCGTAGCGGATCAGTACCCTGACCCGCTCTAAATCCCGGATGCCGAGATATTCCCTGATCTCCGCCTTCAACTCTTTCGCCGCTACTGCGTAATCTTCTTTCTTTTCTACGTAAATCCGCTTTACCTGTGCCATAGTTTCCTCTCATTTCTGCGCGGAACTTCAGTTCCGTGTCTTTTTCTGCGCATCATGCAATCTTTGTGCAAGCAACGTGTTATCTGCTTATTTCGCTGTCGTAAAAGAACCGACTGTCACACGGCCTTTCCAGTAACTCTGAATTTCTGTCGTATACGCTGTCTTGATCTGATCGTAACGGGCGTTAAACTGTTTCGTTTTTTCCTCGTTGACCACCGATTCACACTGGGAATCGTATCCGGCAGGATCATCGTTATTGACCATTTTCACGAGATAATACCCGTCTTCTCCCTCGATCACGTCAGAAATTTCATCATTTGCCATCTTGATCAGCTTTTTGCGGAGTTTTTCCGTGAGGAAAGTGGAACTTTCCATATCTTTTGTCAGGAGTTTTTCTTCCTGATAAGTGCCGATCCCTGACTCATCGCCCTCTTCTACGAGCTTCGTAAAATCTTCTGCCGTAGCCGCTTTTTCTTTTAATGCCTGCATACTGGCCAGATTTTTCTGTTTCTGCTCTTCGGACACATCGGTCTGTTCTTCCCCGCTGCCCTCTTTATTGCTCACTTTATAGTACTGCATCGTGTACTGATGGTATTCATTCCGATCGACCGTAGCTTTCAGCGCTTCCTCGTCGATACCGGCCTCCGAGATGATGACCTGCCTGTATTTTTCCGCCAGCGCGCTCTTCTCAAACACGGTAGTCAGTGATTTCTCGTCTAAACCGTCAATCTTTTTCTGTTCTTCTGGCAGATCTTTCAGCGCGGTCTGTACATTATCCGCAACGGCCTTCTTTTCTTCATCTGTCAGCGAATAACCGAGTTTCTGCGCCTCCATGCAGAGGATCTCTCTCTGCTTTACGTTATCCATCACCTGCTTTTTCGCTGCGGACGCCCCGCTTCTGCCTTCACCGTCCACATCTTCCATTTCCCAATACGTTTTTCCATACATCTGCTGGTACAGGGAAGAGTACATATTGTACTGGGATTCCACCTGGAAAATATCATACACCGTTTCCTTCATATATACCGTGTTCGTCACATCCGAACCACTCTGATCCGGGCCGGTTACTTTCAGCACGGCGCGCGGACGGAGCTGCATATAACAAACTCCTGCACAAAGAATGATCACTGCGGCGATCCCGAGCATGGCAAGAACTTTATTTTTAGTAAAATAAAATGACTCCCCGCCGGAAACCTTTTTGCTCTCCATCGCTATTCCATTGTTTTTTGCTAATTTTTTTGCCTTATTCATCGTTATCCTCCAAAACTGCTTTTTTGTACAAACATACAAATGTATTCTAGCATTTTCTCCCCGTCCAGTCAAATACATTTCGAAAAAAAACGGCGTAACTTTTACGCCTGTTTTTCTCCTTTTATTGTTCCACTTCATACGGCCAGTCTATGATCCCGCCAAACTCCCGGATATTTTTATATCCCATCGAAGCCAGTTCTGCCGACGCGTTTTTGCTCCGCCGTCCGCTCCGGCAGTAGACCAGGATCTTTTGCTCCTTATCCGGCAGCTCCTCCTGCGCCCTGTCGCCGATCTCATAGTCCGGGATCAACAGCGCTCCCGCGATATGCCCTTCGGCGTATTCCTCTTTTGTCCTCA
The DNA here is from genome assembly GCA_910579145.1 of uncultured Eubacterium sp. Taxonomy (GTDB): domain Bacteria; phylum Bacillota; class Clostridia; order Lachnospirales; family Lachnospiraceae; genus Eubacterium_F. Next base: position 451 of record CAJTTQ010000073.1, on the reverse strand, counting down.
CATCGAGCACGACGCAGTCTGGCTCCGAATCCATGATTTCCTTCGCTTCTTCTGCCGTAATACTCACATACATCCCTTCCTTCTCTTCCTCACCATCCGACAACGCGCCTTCCGCACCGCCTTCCGTTTTCTCCACATTATCCAGTACAGCGCCGCTTTCTTTTCCCTCCGGCACATCCGCACCGCACCCTGTCAAAAAACAAAATAATACCATCATCAACAGTATGCGCAAACTTCCTCTTCTCATTCCTGTCATCCTCCTCGAATGCTATTTTCCGCAACAGCATTACTATAAATGCTAAAAATAAAAAAAGACGCTAATAAAAGGGGCGTGCTTTTCAGCCGCCCCTCATGCAGGAAAAGGGACTTGAACCCTCATGGTATTGCTACCACACGGACCTGAACCGTGCGCGTCTGCCAATTCCGCCATTCCTGCATACAAACGGTATAT
>CAJTTQ010000072.1:8987-12959 GCA_910579145.1 uncultured Eubacterium sp. | reverse complement strand
CAGAGTGTTTTCTTACAGAGCTCTTCATCAAAATAGTGCGGAGCGAGCGAAGAAATGGAAATGCCAAGCCGTCCGGTCAGATCTTCGATCTCAAGACCATTTATGTAAAAAGAATCGTTGCATATGATTTCCGAGGGACTAAACTTATTGATCTCGTCCATCAGTTTCCCGAGGGAGTCGACTTCGGTTAAAAGGAATTCCCCGGTCGTCACGTCTGCGACCGCCAGTCCAAACAGGTCGTCTGTGGAGACGATCCCCATCAGGTAGTTATTCCGGCTCTCGTCGAGCGATGACAGATTGCAGTTCGTACCGGGCGTGACAACGCGGACCACCTCCCGTTTCACAAGCCCCTTTGCCTGTTTCGGGTCTTCCACCTGTTCACAGATCGCCACTTTATATCCTTTCGATACCAGACGGGTAATATAACCTTCCGCAGAATGAAAGGGGACACCACACATGGGTGCCCTTTCTTTTAATCCGCAGCTTTTTCCGGTAAGCGTAAGTTCCAGTTCTTTCGAGACGCATTTGGCATCCTCGAAAAACATTTCATAAAAATCGCCCAATCGGTAAAATAAGATGCAGTCTTTATATTCATTTTTTGTTTCCAAATATTTTTGCATCATTGGTGTCAACTGTTCTCCCATTGATCTCCTCCATTTGTAAACAGTATGTATTCGCCCTATTCAGAAACGTCTGACGGATCCGGCTCCTTTGTCTGCTCCGGCGCTTTCGTCTGTTCCGGAGCCTTGGTCGGCTCCGGTGCCTTCGTTTGTTCCGGTGCTTTTGTCTGTTCCGGAGCCTTTGTCTGCTCCGGCGCTTTTGTCGGATCGTTGTCCGGTTCATCGTACTCATCCGGTTTTTCGGTCTTTTTCGGTTTCTTTGTTACTTTTGGTTTTTTTGTCTGTTTTGGCTTGGACGTCTGTTTTGGTTTCACCGTAGATGCTGGTTTCGGTGTTGTTACCGAAGGCTCAGCCGGTTCATCCGCCGGTTTTCTCGTACTCAGGTAGATCGTACTCACATATCCTTCGCTGCCATTAAATTTGACGTGTGTCCATTCTTTATCATATTTAATGATCGTCACCTGATCCCCCGGCTGGAGTTTACCGATCACCGCTGCTGTCAGCGCCGGCTCTTTACGTAAATTGACTACCGCAGTCGCATAAGCGGCATCGGCCGTTTTTAAATCCTCGTCCTCGTCATCTTCCCCATTCATAAAATCTTCTTCATTGTGATTGATGATCGCCGACTCATATGGCGGCTTTGTCTCCTCCGGCTCATCTGCCTCAAACGCAGGTTCCGATACGAGAACCGGGGAGTCGTCTGTGACCTCATCGGTTTCCACCGTATCATTGCTTGCCGCAAGATATACTCCGCCGACTTTGAAAACGGCAACGATCAGCAGAATCGAAATAAGGCCTGTCCAAATTCCCACGATCAATTCAAATCTAAATTTTTTATCATTCTTTAATTTTTCACCAAATTTTTGTTGTTTCCCTTCGCTCATTTGTTTCTCTCTCCTTATTAAAATTGACCAAAACGCTTTCTTATCTATTATAACTTTATAACGCGGATTTGTCTACCATAAATATCAAATTTCTTACATCCGCTCCCGCGGCCTATCCAAAGCATTTGCATTGTGTTGTATTTTTATACGTGTTAGTAATACGGATTTTCAAAAAATCAGAACAAACGTTTGACATCCGAACAAAAATATGCTATAGTGATAGTATCAACACATATACTAGGAGGGTACACATATGGGCAATGGTCGCATTTCAGCCAAACAAAGTGAAATTTTGGAGTATATAAAAGAGCAGATCCTATCAAAAGGATATCCGCCCGCCGTACGTGAGATTTGTCAGGCCGTTCATCTGAAATCCACGTCTTCGGTGCATTCTCATCTGGAAACACTGGAGAAAAACGGTTATATCCGCAGGGATCCGACAAAACCCCGCGCGATCGAGATCGTGGATGACAGTTTTAACCTGACCCGAAAAGAGATGCGGAACATTCCGATCATCGGCACCGTTGCGGCAGGACAGCCGATCTTTGCGGAACAAAATATCAGCGGATATTTTCCTATTCTCGCAGATGAGCTTCCCGCAGGCGATCTGTTTATTCTAAACGTCCGCGGCGAGAGTATGATCAATATCGGTATCTACGAGGGGGACAAGGTGATCGTAAAACAAACCCCGACTGCAAAGAATGGTGATATTGTCGTTGCCCTTGTCGATGACTCCGCCACGGTAAAAACTTATTACAAAGAAGGGGAACGTTTTCGCCTGCAGCCGGAAAATGATACGATGGAACCTATCTATGTCGATCATGTCGTTATTCTCGGTGTAGTGATCGGTTTGTTCCGATTGATGAGATAAGTTTTATCCTCGAAATCAAAAAGCGGACCTCCAGCAGATTTTTTTGCCGGGGAACCGCTTTTTTGTATTTTAGAAAGACAAAGATTCCGGCTCTACACTTACACCGTCCCGCCAGATCCGTTCCAGATCATAAAACAGACGGTCTTCCGGCGAAAAGATATGCACGATGATATCACCGTAATCCATGAGGATCCAGGTGGAGTCCCGATTCCCCTCTTTTTGCTTGATCGGGATGCCATTTTGCTCCATTTTCATTTCGACATTGTCCGACAATGCCATGATCTGTGTATTACTGTTTCCGTTTGCTATGATGAGATAATCGGCGATAACCGATATTTCATCAATCTTGATGATCCGAATATCTTTTCCCAGTTTTTCATCCAGCGCGTCATAGGCAGTTTTCGCCATTTCCTTTGCATTCAGCATGTTCGTTCTCCTCTCTGCTATAATACTGATATGTTTCCATCGTCAGCGGGTCTATGGGCGCCTGCGTCTGCTGTAAATAGCATATACAGCTTTTTAACACCATTCGGAGCGCCTCGTCGATTTCGATATAGCACATCTTCCTGATTTCCGTCAGTGTATACGGCTGGCATTCCATCTTTCTGCCAGGTTCCATATAATCGGCTAAATAAATGATCTTTTCCAAAAGTCCCATGCCGGGCCGTCCCGTCGTGTGAAACCGGATGGCGGATAAGATTTCCTCGTTTTCGACTCCATACCGGGTCCTGGCAAAGTGTGCGCCCAATTTCCCGTGAATGAGCACTGTATTTTTCCGTTCCACGTCAGAGAGTGGAATCTGCTCCTGCTCACACAATTCCAACTCTTCCTCCCCGGTAAGATATTTCGCGCAGTCGTGCAGAAGTCCTGCCAAATACGCTTCTTTCGGGTTTGCATGATGAATGGCCGCGAGATTGGCAGCTGTCGCCGCCACACCGAGAGTATGGAGGAAACGCTTTGGTTTCAGATTGGCAGCCAGATAGCGGATCACTTCCCGCTCGGACGGGAGATGCAAAAACAGCGGATCCATGCAGCCATACAATTGGTTGGCGCGGATATACCGCTCGACACAGGCCGGTACATAACCTGATATAAAACTGTGTTCGGCCAGTTTATTGCGGATCATTTCGGAAGATATGGAAATCGGGGGCATTTGGATTTCTGCTATCTTTGCCCCATATTTTTTCTCGTAGAGAAGCTTTAGTTTCCGAATCTGCCCGCCATCGGTTTCATCCCGATTCGCCGCTAAAACGCGGCAGTTTTTAAATATATACGCCGGCTCATACCACTTCTCCATGGAAGCCAGTGAATCTCCACCCACGATAAAATAAAATTTATCGTTTGGATATAACTGCTTGAGTGCCGCAAGCGTATCTTTGGTATATGTCGTACCTTCTCTCTCCAGTTCCAGATCAGAAAAAACAAATGCAGGGTTGTCCTGTATCGCATGCTGGATCATACGCTTTCGGTGTTCATCCGATGCGATGCTCCTTTTTTTCTTATGGGGCGGATTTTTCGAAGGCATAAATAATACCTTTTTTAACTGAAACTGCCGTCTGGCCTCTTCTGCCATGATCAAATGGACATTGTGTACCGG
>CAJTTQ010000072.1:7900-8935 GCA_910579145.1 uncultured Eubacterium sp. | reverse complement strand
ATTCGAGCCATGATCTCCCTCTTTTCTTAATAATAAATTCACTTGCTTCTTTTACTTTTTTTAGGGGGAACAGGGAGGACTTTTTTTTTGTCTGGGGATAACGCTTTTTTATCCCTCGATTCCCTGTAAAGGACGATTTTTTTCCCGATCACCTGAACCACCTGGGAACGCGTCCGCTCTGCCAAGGTCTCCGCGATCCCTCTCGGATCGTCAAAACAATTTTTCAGTACATGAAGCTTGATCAATTCCCTGGCTTCCAGCGCCTCATCCACCGCTTTCGTCAATTCCGGTGTAATGGATGCCTTTCCGATCTGTAGCACGGGATCCAGTTTCATGGCAAGTCCTCTTAAATAGGCTCTCTGTTTACTTGTCATCTTTTCCTCCTTAGAACTAAAGTGTCACTTAACGGTAATAATCAAAACTCCATCCATAGATCTGCACCGTATCACCGTCTTCTATCCCAAGATCCTCCAATTCATCCAGTATCCCGTTGTTTTTCATAAAATTCTGGAAGAATTCAAATCCTTTTTCCGAATCAAGATTCGTATAGCCAAGCATGCGTTCCACTCTGGGGCCTTCAATCTTAAACACGCCGTCCTCCTCTTTCCACACCGAGTACGGTTCATTCTGGAAATCCGGTTCCTGAATCAGATACTCTTTTTCAAACATTACTTTTTCTTCTTTCAGTTCATCGAGCATTCCCTTCACATGATATAAGAGTTTTTTCACGCCTTGACCCGTGACGGCCGATATCGGGAACACCCGGATCCCCTGTGGTTCAAACTCCTCCTGAAGGAGCGTTACGACCGTTTCTTCCTCGTCTCCACAAAAGCAATCGGTCTTATTTGCCGCGATCACCTGGGGACGTGACGCCACTTCCTCGCTATACGCCCGTAGTTCCTCATTTATGATATGGATATCCTGAATGGGGTCGCGTCCTTCGGTCGACGCGGCATCTACCATATGGATCATAACCCTTGTCCGCTCAATATGTTTTAAAAATTGATGCCCGAGTCCGATCCCCTCCGAAGCACC
>CAJTTQ010000072.1:3169-7862 GCA_910579145.1 uncultured Eubacterium sp. | reverse complement strand
TCAGTCCGGGAATATCCGCGATGACAAAGCCATCTGGCCTGTCCAGGTCGACGACACCAAGGTTTGGGTTCAGAGTCGTAAAGTGGTAATTGGCGATCTTAGGCTGCGCATTCGTGACACGCGACAAAAATGTGGACTTTCCGACATTTGGAAATCCGACCAATCCCACATCGGCAATGGTTTTCAGTTCAAGTATCACTTCGAGTTCCATCGCCGGTTTGCCCGGCTGTGCATATTTGGGAACCTGCATGGTAGGTGTGGCATAATGCTGGTTTCCCTTCCCGCCACGGCCGCCTTTTAAAATGACCTCACGCTTATTTTCATACGACATATCCGTGATGACCTGTCCTGAATTCGCCTCTCGGATGATCGTGCCCGCCGGCACCTTTACAACAAGATCATTCCCGTCTTTCCCGTGGCAGCGCCGTTTCCCGCCCGGTTCCCCGTCCCCGGCACAATATTTCCGTATATGCCGGAATTCATTTAATGTATTGAGGCCCGGATCAACTTCAAAAATCAGGTCGCCGCCGCGACCGCCGTCGCCGCCGTCCGGCCCGCCGGCCGGTACATAAAGTTCACGGCGGAAGCTCACATGCCCGTCGCCGCCTTTTCCTGACCGAATATAAATTTTCGCCTGATCTGCAAACATAGTTCCTCGCTCCGTTCATACTCAAAGGGCTGCCAAAATACTTTGACAGCCCTTATATCACCTTACCTTATTTGGCTTCTACCGGATACACACTAGCCTGTTTTTTGTCTCTTCCTTTTCTCTCAAAACGAAGGACTCCATCTACCAAAGCATATAATGTATCGTCGCCGCCTTTTCCCACATTCGTGCCCGGATGGATCTTTGTACCGCGCTGTCTGTAAAGAATGTTGCCGGCTAATACGAACTGTCCGTCTGCTCTTTTCGCGCCTAATCTCTTCGACTCGGAATCACGTCCATTTTTGGAAGACCCCATTCCCTTTTTATGGGCAAAAAACTGAAGGTTCATTTTTAACATGTCAATTTCCTCCTAACAATCGATTAATGTAACGTAACATACTTGCTGCCATATGTGTCCTGAATCCCCTGCACACCTAAGAACATGGAACGCAAAAGCAGGTTCGCCCTGTCATCTAACGGCTCTTTGCAGGAAAAATCAATGATCCCGTCCTTTTCATTCTGAATCAGATCAAACCGTGTTTCCGAAAACTGTTCAATCGAATTGATACAATTGAACACCAATACCGAAATACCTGCACAGACGATGTCTGTCCCGTACTGGGAAAACCCGGCATGACCGGACACATAGAACCCGATTATGTCACCGCTTTCTGATTTCTTCACATCAATTTGTATCATGAGACACACCCTCTTTTTTCGAGCGGTTAACAACTGATCTTATCGATCTTAACCTGGGTAAATGGCTGCCTGTGCCCATTCTTCTTATGGTAGCCGGTTTTTCTTTTATACCTGTAAACAATAACTTTTTTCGCTTTTCCCTCAGCTACAACAGTTGCCGTCACAGATGCTCCGGCTACGGTCGGAGTACCAACCTTTGTCTCGCCGTCACTTACAACGAGAACCTGATCAAACGTAACCGTCTCTCCAGCTTCCACACCAAGCTTTTCCACTTTGATCACGTCGCCTTCTTCTACCTTATACTGTTTACCACCGGTTGCTATAATCGCGTACATATAGCACCTCCTAATTCAATTACTCGCCAACTGTGGTGTCCGCCTCTTTTCATAAGTACAAAAGGGCAGAACTATACCTCGTTGTGCGGCATACTACTATAATATATCACGGGTCAAAACGATTGTCAATCTCTTTTTTTTACATTGGCGGATTTCGGCAGGCCTTTTTTTAGAAACATCTTCTTATATCGCCTGTACTGCCCCGAAGGTACTTTTACTACCGCCTTCTTATGAATACCGGTCCATACACCCGCTCCTGTTTTTTTAAGATTCGCGGCATGGATCTGGACGGTTTTCAGTTTACTGCAATTTTGAAATGCCTTTGCCCCGATCGCACTCACCCATTTTCCGATCGACACCTGTTTTAATTTCTTATTGTTCCGAAAGGCTTTGGCAGCGATACCCGTCACTTTATATGTCTGCCCTCGATAGGCAACCGTCGCCGGTATGGTAACATTCGTATTATTTTTACGGACCGCCTTTTGTACTTCTGCCAATTTGTTGCCGGTGATCTTATACTGTAGTTTTCCGGCCTGAAATACCGTTCCTTTTTTATGTTCGTTTTCCACTACCGGATCCGGTGTTTTTGGCGGCTGGATTGACGGCGGCCGGCTGACAGAAGACGATGGCGCAGTAGCAGCCGGTGGTGTTGTTGCCGGCTCATCCTTTTTCTCCCTTACGACGACAGTTAATGTAACCTCTTTATTTTGTGGAAGGATTTCGTACTCTTCTTCCATGCTCAGGATCGGCGCACCATCCGCGCCGAAATGCACTATCCGCAAAAAGGCATCCCGCTGGAACGCGTTTCCGTTGCCCGGCCGCCCATGAAAGACATTGATCAGGCTGCCGTATTCATCGGTTACATACGAATTATGGCCCGGTCCATGATATTTATTCTCGCCCTGGGAAGAAAGTCCGGTTAAGACCGGATAGTTTGTTTTTTTCCATGAATCGGCCTGAAGAAAATCCACATCTTCGGACAGCTCGATCTGTGTCATACCGACACAATACGATTCGTCAGTTGCACCACCCGAATAGGTCAGATACAGCACGCCGTCCCTGATGATGACAAACGGCCCCTCTGTAACAGGTGTTTTATTATTTCTCTCCCAGCTGTATTCACAGGATACGATCTTAACCTGATCACTGATCAGCTGTCCCGGATTTTCCGCCGTCGTTTCCCCGATCCAAAGATCTGCGGTTCCCCCATTTTTACCAAAATTTCGCTGTGACCAGACAACGTAGTGCCTGTCATTGTAAGAGAAATGCGTCATATCGAGCGTAATCCCGCCGTAAAAGGTGCTTAAAACTTTCCCGTCCTTATCGAGATACCGTTGAGGTGTTTCCCAATCCGCATAAAGCGTCGGATCTCCACCTTCCTTTAACTTCATGATCATCGCCTGTACATCAAAGCCGGTGCCGATATTTGTCGCGAAAAACATATATAAGTTTCCCTGTATCACATGAAGTTCAGGTGCCCAGTGATTACTTTTGGAAACGATACCTGCCTCAGCTGCTTTTGCTTCGTCGTACACGAGATGTTCTTCCGCTTCATTCAGGCCGGTCACGGTATCGGATTTGCGTATATACAACCCCGTATTACCTGATTCATTCGTTGCGATAAAATAATATTTCCCCTGATAGGAAATGACATTGGGATCTGCCCGACCGGCGATAAAGGGATAGTTCCCGGCATTTGAAATGCGGTCTGAGAGCTGGCGGACCGTACCGGAAACCTGATAGGTTCCTTCACGGTTAAAATCTACGTTCTCCAGATCACGAAGGTTCCATGCCACACTCTTTTCAGCCCTGGATCCATCCGAATAATTCGCATTCACTTTCGTATCAGATAAATCTACGGCTTTGCCCGGTTCCGTTTCGACATACGCATCGTCAACTGTCGTATTTGTGACACGGCCCAATTTGTCTTGGATCCATTTTGCCTCCCTTGCCGTCAGCGCGATCACATTACTCTCTATCGCATATGGAATGCCGGAATCGATCGTCTCCGTTTTTATCGGTTCCGCTTCTTCTTTCACATCAACTGTCTCAAAATCCGCTGTCCGGTTCGCATAACTGATCCCCGTATCTTCGCTCGTCCACGTAATAAGATAGCAGTCAGACGCTTCCTCATAGACGCAGGCCGGATCCCGGATGTAATCCTCATCACTTAACGTTAACCTCTTCACTTCTTTGTAAGAAACAAGATCGTTAGAAGTAAAGAATAAAACTTCCCCTATATTATCTCCTTTTTCCCCGCCTTCGTCTGCCCGGACAGCCAGCACACCGAAACCGCCCTCTTTCATCCGAAATAGATAGGGTTGTTTTAATACTTTCGTTTTGCTGCCTTCATTTTTGGCAAATAATACGCCGGTATTGTCATTCAGCGCTTCAAAGCTGCTCCCATCGGCACTATACGCTAAGTGCATACTATCTGTCGTCGCGGACTGGTACATGCCATGTAATTTACTGTTTCTTTTCATGCTGTCGTCCTTTTCTCTCGTGTAACATAAGAGATAGCCACCCGGTTCCTGTGCCAGATCAGAAGCATAGGGTACGCCTGAAGGGTCCACTTTTGTCATGGCACATATCCAGTCTGTCGGCAGAATACTTATCGCGAATGCTGCTGCTAACATCCATGCGATACATTTTCTAATTTTTTTACTCATGTTCTTGTAAACCTCCTTTTAGTTCTTGCACATAAGTGTTGATACATTTATTTTACTACAGGCGGCGTTTACAGACCATGATGTATACTACATAGATTTTGATCTATTCTTTACAATCCAAATAAAGTTAATGTTGCGTTTCGGCGCAGCCGGTGATCGAACGGACGCCATAATGATCAGCTAGTACTTGATTGATCCAAAAAGAGGGATCCGTTTGAATATCTGATAGTCCGGTCAGGGCATCGTGGTGTGAACGCAGCGGGTATTGATGAGTGATAACCGGTGTAATAATATCCAAATTCCCCTGTGCTTTTTGTTCCAAAATATATTGTTCCCGCTCCTTT
>CAJTTQ010000072.1:0-3141 GCA_910579145.1 uncultured Eubacterium sp. | reverse complement strand
GCAATTTCATAACTGGAAATCATCGTATCCATCATGGAAACAAACGTGATGACAAATAAACCAGCAGTAAATAGGATGATCCCCTTTTTCACCTTCCCCGCCAGCTCTAATCTTAAATGGGCAAAAATGATTCCATTCGCGCAAAGCATATAGATACAAACGATAAACCAAGTGCGTTCCGGTGACGTAGGTGCTGCCAGCATACAATACGCGGAAAAAACAGCTGCAATGACAAAAATACCTGCCTGCAAACCAGTCTTTTTATCACAGTTACGCATATGCCTGCTTTCATAGAACAAGACGATAAAAAGGATACATAAAATACCGACAAATGCCACCCAGTAATAATTGATCACAAAAAATTTAAAAAGCAGGGAAAGGCTTTCACTCGCCTGTAACCGTTCCTGATTCCCCGGAGCAAAAATGAGGACACCAAAACCGATCAAACTTCCCGCATATCCACAAATGATCGGAAACCGAATCTTTATCTTTAAAGAAAAATGAAAATAGATGAGGTAACACGTTAGAATAACGATCATACCTGCACTGCTGTTTTCTATTCCGCACCCTGCAACGATACCGAGCAAAAATGTAAGGATTCCCCAAAAAGGATTATGTACTGTCGTTCCGTTTGAACAGCTGTATTTCCGATAAAGATAGATCATTCCTAAAATAGGAATGGTTGTCCACAAATAATTTGCAGAACCGCACATCCAAAACATGACCTGGCCGTAATCAGGGACGCAGATCCAAAGCATAATATGGATTGCCGTATATAAAACCAGACTGTGAGAATGATTTCCTTTGCAGATCCCATAGATCAATGCCGTTGCCGCTAAATATGCCAAAGTATTAAGAAGATCAAACATCAAGGCGGGAATACAGGAGAAAACCGCCGTGAACAGGGAGGCGGCAAAGCGGCCGCCCCAATTTTGATAAGATTGTAACGCAGTATCGATCATATCCACAGGAGACATGGTCTGTTTGGAAAAAACTGGTGGAAGATTTGCGTAATCATCCGCGATATAAGGAGTCAGGACATTCATTGCCAGGAAACTGAGCGCTAGAACACTCACCGCCGCAATCCATGCTGTACGTCTTGTTAAAAACCGATCCATAATACAAGTCCCCTTTCTCTCAACGGATTCGCCTGTTTCCATTCCCTGCATTTCCCCTGATAACAGATCCATACTAACTTGATAACAAATCTCTATTAACTCGGTAACAAATCTCTACCGCCCAGTCGGATACGTCTCAAAGAGCTGGTTGATCGTATCATAGATCACCTTCGCGGAATTCTTTTGGAACGTCTGGCTCGTGAGCTTACTGTAATCGGAACTTCCTGACAGGAATCCAAGTTCGATGAGTACGGCCGGTACGGTATTTCGCTTAATGACATAAAACCCTGCGGACTTAACGCCGCGATTATTCATTCCCAAATGGGACACAAGATTATTTTTAAACATTGTCGCCATACTTTTACTCGTAATCCCGGAAAAGCGTGCGCTGTTATTACTTGGTGAATAATAAACCTCGGTTCCGTTAGCGCTGGAATTGCTCGCTGAATTCATATGGAGACTGATAAACACATCAGCGCCTACCTTACTTGCAAACGCCGCCCGGTTCGCAAGCGTGATAAAGACATCCGACGTACGGGTCCAGTATACTTTCGTATCCGGGGCATTCGAGGAAAAATAATCCTTCATAAGTGTATAAATGATCTTAAAATTCAAATCTTTTTCTTTCGTTCCCTTATGTGAAGCGCCGTTATCATAACCACCATGCCCGGCGTCTAACACAACGATATTCTTATAAATCTCGCGGGGACTGCCCACCGTCACAACAAAGGAATCCGGTTTGTTATAGATCTTATAGCCTTGAAGTTTTGTTGTTTTAACGGTAATAACCGTATTTCCGTCTGATCCAAGTTCATAGGAAACATCGCTGATCACATCGCTGCTGACAACGATCGGATTCGCATTGAGAAAATCGATGTGGTTTCCCCGGATAAACAGCTTAAATGTATTACTCTGATACAGGTCCTGATTTGTCACATCGGTAATCGTCAATCCCGACGGTTTCATGATCTTCAGGGCATCTTTACCGGTAAACTGGCTCATGATATTGAGAGTCAGTGTTCCATCCTGTGAAGAAAAGGCAAAATCGGTCGGACCAAACCCGGTGATCTTTAATACTACATTGCCGGATCCATCCTCTACCACTTCAAATTTGTCCAGAATATTTACAAATTTGGAGAAAGAAAATTTGTCCAGACAGTATTTGGATGCTGCCGGAATAGTAACCGTAACTACCTGTCCATCTCGAACGACGGCGGCCTGGCTCATGATCGCTGCGTCAGAACCTTTAAACGTAAACGAAATGCAGTTCATATCCCGATTATATATGGCTTTTGCCTCTGTGATATAGTTCGTAATGCCGTCCGGCGCAGGTGCATTCTCTGCCTTCCAGTCAAAATAAACGAGGTCATGGATGCTGACTAGTGATTTTGTCTTATTCCATTCATACGAATATCCCAAATATTTACAAACGGTTTTTGCCGGAACGCACAATACGTTCTTGTTTTTATCCTTTCTCTTGATCATGTACATCGGTGTGGACAGTGTTTTCGTAACTCCGTTTACCTTACACGAGTTCTGGTTCATCTGAAGTTCCACTGTGGCACGGGTTGCCTCATTTTTCAGCGTGAGCGTTTCCGCCCCCGCGTCGTATGAATATTCGATCCCCGCGATTTTTTGAAATGTTTCCTCTGCCGGAATATATACCGTACTGCCCAGCTTGATGACCGGCATGGAAGAAAGGGTGTTTTCTTTGTCGTTGTACGAAAGCTTGCCTACAACTGAAGACTTCTTGATCGTATCGTTGTATTCAAGGAGCATGCCATCCGTAATCGTGATCGTGGAACTGGATGCTTTATAGTTAAAACCGAACTGGTCACAGAGAAACTTCGTGGGCACGAGTATCTTTGTCTTTTTCTTTTTTACGTATTTTACCTTCACCGGTGCGGCTGGAAGCTTACGTTTTACCCCATTTACATAAGCGTTCTTACTGCCGAGGGTCATCGTAACCTTCATGCCGTTTTTGGTCATCGTGATCTTTTTCGAAGAGGATTTGTATTTCACC
>CAJTTQ010000071.1:10640-13225 GCA_910579145.1 uncultured Eubacterium sp. | reverse complement strand
TATCTAACACACTATCTGTATCAACTTTGGAAATATCTTTTGCGTATTTTTTACTGATAATCTCATCAATAGCATCTTGCGACATCGCTTTAAGTTGATTCTCATCATCCTCTTCATAATACATATTATTAACACAGACTATTTCACCTTGGGAAAGACCATTCAACAAGCTTTTATCCATTGTTTTTATTTCTTCATCCAATATTCCAAATTCATTTAACGCTTCCTCTGTATCTTCATCTAACAGGCCCGTACTATTCATCTTATCGTATAGAAGTTTTTTACATAATGCACTACTATTTTTCCTTTATTGTTTAAAATATATAGGAAGCTCCTAATTTTAATGTCGCACCATTTAGACCAATCAAATAGTAACACATATCAACACTGCAATCAATACCGCAAAAGTTCCATGGCATCAGTACCTTTTGTGCACATACAGGAATAAACATTGGCGTAACGCCTGCTATTCTGTCGTTTTTTCAAAGTACCTCTTACAAATATGGAAGTAAACATCTTTAAATTTTTGTAGCTATACACGGAATCTGTGTATTTATTCAATAACTTTATTAACATAAAATAATCTATTTGGTTCAACGGAGGAAAAAATATATGTATCAGGGTTAAACTCAATTTAAAGACGCAAAAAAGACTATGCACTATTTCTTCATCATAGTACACAGTCCTTTTTTATACTATCTTAAAATCCCGCTACTGTCATCGCCTTTATACGAAAGTAAGACACTATTTTCCCATCCGTCCTCCCATCGACCCCATACTCGAAATATCCATCTCCCCTGCATCGATAAAACTCTCTTCCCTCTGCGTTTCCTCCGTAGAGCCAATCGTTCCAGAGAGCTGCCCTTTTATGCTTTCTGCCCGCAGCAGACAGAATTGTTTTAACGTATCAATCCCCGTCTCAAATTCCTCGTACGTACAGAATTTAGTGGGATCATCCTGCACATAGGGCGCGATCATCGTTTTTACGGAATCTATCATATCAGCAAACTTCCCGCTGTCAAAATATTCCGAAATAAATGCCGAAAAATACTGGTGGTAAATTTCTGTGTACGATTCTTCACGAAAGATCCACGCAAGCATCGGCCGGTCCTCCGTATTGCCGCCGGACACAGGGGAATCGATCGGATCATTTATCAGTTCTGTCGCATTACTCGTATGTTCAAATGCTCCAAATGCTAAATTATAATCCCAGGGGATCATCCCCATTTTCCCATCTTCCTCATACAAATAGTAGTTATGGATCATGGATCCCGTATAACTGTCAAAATTCAGCACGAAATTGTGTACGACAAAATAACGGATCACTTCCTCTACATCAACTACCTGCTCGGGATTTTCACCACTGTTCAGTCCTTTCAGCGACTCGATCAGACGCTCCTTATCCTGATCTGTCACATCAACGACAGCATGATCAAATATATTTTTATAACTGTCAATATTATCATCAATGTACTTCAACAATACATCATCGCTTCCCTTACCCATCCCTCCTGGCCTGCCGCCACGCCCTGGGAATCCTGGTATCTCGATAGATGGCGTTTCTCCTTCTGGCATTTTGCCGCTCGTACTGTTACTGTCAGCAACGGAACTATCTCGATTTGACATTCTACCACCCCATCCGGCACCATCCGGCCGCCTCCCACTCGGCATTCCCTCTGATCGGGCACCATTCTGTCTCTCTCCACCTGACATTCCTTCCGGCCCCACACCATCCGGCTTCCCTCCCCCCGGCGGCATATTTCCATCCGCTTCCGTCGCACCACCGTTCCCCTCCTTACGGTCTGTACCGTCCGTATGCTCCCCTTTCTCCTTGCCGTCCCACTCCTCCATCTTAAAATCTTTTCCGTTCCCGCGGCCGCCGCCCATGCTCATGCTGTCCGGCTTATAAAGAGTCCCGTAATCCGCTCCGTAATTTCGCTGGAGAAATGCTTCCTCCGCGCCTTCTACCGCAAGGTATAACCCCCACGTTTCCCCGTTTACGGAAATATTGACAAAGCTGCACAGCGGCGAGGCGGCACCGATCTCCGCCATCATCCGGTAACAGAGATAATCTTTCATATACGTATTATCCTGAATGATATTATTCAGGCACAGCTTATCAAGTCCGTAAAAATTGTTGCTGCCATCGTAATGATCGAACTCGATCTTGAAGCTGTAGCGGTTATTGCCATACGCCTTCACCTGCGTCAGCGATGTATTTCCCTTCGCGCGGATCGCCACATTCCGAAACGGCTCGCCGTCAATCACGACCGTACATACCGTATATTCCTCGTTCGTGCACGTACTGAGAAATCCTTCCCAGTCATCCATCACAATGTCGATCGTATGCACGGCGGTTGTCTCAAACAGGCGCTTTTCGTAACCAGTGACTGCGGACGCCTTTTGTATGCCAAAGTAACCGCCATTCATAAAAAGGACGGTAAGAATGAGCGACGCGATAAGGGAAGCGCAGCAAATCCGATCCAAATGCTTATGAGTAGACATAGACCATCCCCCCTATCCCATATATTCTCCATTATAGCTGACGAGAACGGCACTATTGACGCCATCCATTTCCGACAGCT
>CAJTTQ010000071.1:0-10630 GCA_910579145.1 uncultured Eubacterium sp. | reverse complement strand
GTTTAGTTCCACAGCGCCTTTTTGTGCCGTTTTGCTTTTCACCACACACTTTTGAACCCGCGAACCGAGAAACTCCCTCGCCCTCTTCTCACTTTCGCTTCCTTCACAGGAAAGCACGACGATATACGGATTGAAGTGAGGTTTTCTGTTTACAAATACGAGAAGGATCACGCCGACAAGCGCGCTTCCAAACACGGCAAGCGGCAGCATCCCGGCCGCCAGTACGATGCCGGCAGCGATCGACCAAAACAGGAACGCGATGTCAAGCGGCTCTTTGATCGCCGTGCGGAACCGAACGATCGAGAGCGCGCCGACCATTCCGAGCGAAAGTACTACATTCGAAGTTACCGCCAGAATCACGACGGTCGTGATCATCGTGAGCGCGATCAAAGTCGTGCCAAAACTGGATGAGTACATCACTCCCTGATACGTCTTTTTATAGACAAAGAAAATAAACATACCGATACCAAATGCCAGTACGAGCGCCAGCACCATATCCAATATACTGATACTCGAGACGCGCTCCATAAAACTTGATTTAAAAATATCCTGAAACGTCATATGAATCCTCCATTCTGATCTCTCTTATTTTCTACTACTTACTTTCAAAACAAATCCCGCACCTCATTTCGCACCATCCGACTCTCACACTATCCATAAATCCGGCAGGCCGCGTATTTGGAAAATGCCCCGGCCAGACAGCCGCCCGTGCGGACAGCATCCCGGATGATATCTGGCAGGAATTCATCCCATTTTACTTCCAAAACGGCCGTCGTCCCTCCTGTCGGGAGCGTTAGAGCGGCTGGGTTTAAAAATTCCTCCCAGCGCATCCCGGTCCGTATATTTGAATCCAGCGTCACCCGCACATGACCCGGCGCGTAGACAAACGGCTCCCTCACGTAATCTACGATTACTTTCGGACGCAGCAATTGTTTCTTCCAGTTCACATAAAGTTCTTTTACCAGTTCATCCCCGCTGGGAAGCATCCAGGTATCATCTCCGTCCAAAAGCGCTTGAACCTGTTCCCGATCCAAAACAGTACTTTCTTTCCGGCACAGCCCATTGACCTTACTCTTCTTTTCCAGCCGGATAAATGAGGGATCTTCATTGTAATAGCGAAACCGGAATTTTTCCCGCCGGTTGACGCCGTCTATTTTTTCCCGGAGCGCCTTGTCGTCAGCATTGTCAAAATACAGACTGCGGATGCGGTATATGCCACCAACCGCATGAGAATCCCTTTTCGCCACCGCTGACAGCCGCTGGCGGACTGCCAGCAGGCTGCCGTGGTCCAATTCGTATTTCCATTCGTGTCGATAATCCATCTAGTTCTCCTTTCCGCACAGGAATGACAAAAAAATCCTCCTGCACTTTGATGATCCCATTGTACAGAAGGAAACTTGAACTTTTATTGAATCTCTTTCTTTTCATTGAGCGGAACCCGGACCACAAATTTGATCTTGCCATCGGCGCACTCCACATGGATCCTGCCGCCGTGCACTTCCGTGATCGCCTTTGCGATCGAGAGGCCGAGTCCATAGTGCTGCCCGTCCCCATTTCTCGCCGCATCCATACGATAAAACCGCTCAAAAAGCTGTTTTCGCTGCTCCGGCGGGATTTCATCCCCCGCATTGACCACCGATAAGACCGCGCTGTTACGTTCTGCCCTTAGTATGAGCGCGATCTCTCTTCCTCTCTCACCGTGCTCGATCGCGTTATCCAGTAATATGGCCACAAGCTGCTTTAACTGCGCGCCGTTCCCGTTTACAAATAGTCCCTCCGTCATCTCACACCAGAGCGGCATCTCTTTTTCGTACGCCACACTCTCAAACGGAAGCGCCTCTCCCCCGACGAGACGGCTGAAATCCAATCGTTCCATCTGTGGTGTAACCTGTTCCGTGCGGGCCAGCTCTAACAGCTGGCCGACCAAAAGTCCCATCCGGCCGTTCTCGTACTGGATATTGGATAACCACTGGTTATCTCCGATTTCCCGCGAAAGAAGTTCCGCATTGGCATAGACGACCGATACCGGCGTTTTCAGTTCGTGGCCGGCATCGGATATAAATTGCTTCTGCTTCTCATAACTCTCCTCCAGCGGCCGCACGATCCGTCTCGCGAGATAAACGGTGAGAAAAAACAGGGCAAGAATGACCAATCCCCCGAAAATAAGCGTGTACCGGAATAGAGTCGTCATGCTCTCCCGCACAACCGTATTGTCCATAAACGCAACCAGTAAATAGCTTCCCTTGTCCTCCAGCCGGTAGATCAGATTTCTTTTTATGCCGTCCCGCCTGCCGCTGTTTATAATCTCCCTCGCAATCTCCACGAGTTCATCATCACCGTAAACTTCCGTCTGGCTGTTATCCACATCGAGAACATGATCGGCGCTTTTGGAAATTGCCACCGTATAAAACGTAGACAGGCGGTAGGCCGGCGAATTTTCAAAGTGCTTCTCCCCCCTGTCTGGTAAGGGTGGATTCCCGGGAATGTCTGGCACCACAGGCCCCCTCACCAGCCGGTATAGTCTGACGTGCCGTTCGAGCATTTCACGGTTGCGGTTTAACACCTCGTAGTAACTGCACGCGTAAATGACACAAAGCGTTCCGATCCAAAGCAGTACGAGTACCGCATATTCCGCCTGACAAGCGCGCGCAGGCGGGCGAGCAATTCTTCGGTCATAAACGGTTTTGTCAGATAATCGTCCGCGCCGCTGTCAAGTCCCTCGACTTTATCTTCCAGACCGCTTTTTGCCGTAAGCATGAGGATTGGCGTGCGTATCCCATTCTTCCGTGCTTTTCCGGCAATCTCAAAGCCATTTTTCCCTGGCAGCATGACATCCAGAACGATGACGTCATAAACATTCGTCTCAATCGCGTCCATCGCCGTATTGCCATCCGCGCAGTGATCCACCTCATAATGCTCCTGGCGCAGAAGTTCTATGAGCGCCTGCGCCATCCGCTTTTCATCCTCCACCAGCAGTAGTTTCATTTTTTCCTCCATTCATACAAACATTTTCATGAAAAACGCTGCTTTTGCATTCTTTCATGTTTCCGACTTCACACTATCTTATGATTATACTAAAAGAATAAACTGGCTGCAACAAACATTTTTTAAAACCTGGAGACAAAAAAACTTGACAACTGTCATAGACTGTTATATACTGTTATACACAAAGGGAATGCGCACCCACCCACGTAACAACAAAATGAATTGAGGTTAAAAATGATATGCATATTATCGTAAATAATACTTCCATGACTCCCATTTACGAGCAGATCATGGAACAGGTAAAGACCGCGATCATTAATGGCGAACTGACAGAAAACACCTTGCTTCCCTCTGTGCGGGGATTGTCAAAAGAATTGAAGATCAGCGCCCTCACAGTGAAAAAGGCGTATGACAATCTGGAACAGGAGGGTTTTACCGTAACCGTCCACGGAAAGGGAACGTTCATCTCCGCCGCGAATCAGAGCCGTATCAAAGAAGAGTGGCAGAAGGAAGTGGAGCGGGATTTGGAACAGGCGATCGCCAAAGGTAGAAAAAACGGGTTGACCGATGTAGAAATCCAGACCATATTTGAAATACTCATGGGCCAGATTTAAAAAAGTTTGCCGACAGTTTATTAAGGAGAGGAATCGTATGCTTAAAGTAAAAAATATCAAAAAAAATTATGACGATTTTACGCTTGACTGTTCCCTGGAAGTTCGTCCAGGCTGCATCACCGGCCTGATCGGGCAGAATGGAGCAGGAAAAAGCACGACGTTTAAAGCAATACTAAATTTAATACATCTCGATGGCGGTGAGATCGAGCTATTTGGCAAAAGTGCGACGGCACTGACCGCGGCGGATAAGCAGCGGCTCGGTGTTGCCCTATCAAATTCCGGTTTCAGCGGGAACTTAACAATTTCAGATATTTCGCACATTTTAGGTGCCATGTACAAGAAATATGACAATGGCGGATTTATTTCCCAATGCCGGAAATTTGGGCTTCCACTGGATAAAAATGTTTCGGATTTTTCCACGGGGATGAAAGCAAAGCTAAAGATCCTCGTGGCTTTAAGCCACCGGGCGGATTTTTTGATCCTGGATGAACCGACGGTCGGACTGGATGTGGTCGCGCGGGATGAACTACTGGATCTTCTGCGGGCCTACATGGAAAAAGATGACTCCCGCTCCATTCTGATCAGTTCCCACATCGCCTCCGACCTTGAGGGCCTGTGCGATGATTTTTACATGATACACGAGGGTAAGATCGCGCTTCACGAGGAAATCGATCTGCTGCTCGGAAGCTACGCGCTTCTCAAGTTGACCCCGGAACAGTTTCAATCCATAGATAAACAATACATCCTGCGATACAGGAAGGAAACCTACGGCTACCGCTGCCTCACGGACCAAAAGCAATTCTATATTGAGAACTACCGTGATACCGTAATCGAAAATGGAAATATTGACGATCTGATCGTTTTAATGACAGGAGGGACTGCTTTATGAAAGGACTACTCATCAAAGATGCTCGGCTGATATGGAAACAGAAAAGATTTCTGGTCATCCTTTTGTTCCTTGCCATCATGCTTAATTTCAATTCCGACGGCACATTTGTCATCGCCTACCTCTCTTTTATCGGTTTTTCTTTTGTGCTCAGCACGATTACCTACGACGAGACCGACAATGGCTACCTGTTCCTGATGACGCTGCCGGTAAGCAGAAAAATGTTTGCGGTAGAAAAATATGTCTTTGGCTTACTACTCGGCAGCTTTACCTGGACCGTGGGATTTTTCATTTCGATCATATTCAAGCTGGCGACAGAGGGGGAGGTTTCTCTCTTTGATTTTTCAGTCGAATCACTCCTACTGATCCCGGTTTTCGCTGTCATGCTTTCTATTTTACTTCCTTTTCAGTTCAAGTTCGGCAGCGAGAAAGGGAGGATCGCTATGTTTTTAGCATTTGCCGTCGCGGTTGTCGCTGCGTATTTAAGCGCAAAGGGACTGAAATCCATCGGCATTGATCTCGAGCAGATTTTAGATACCCTGCCCGCCGTACACGTCGCCCTGGTCGATCTCTTCGCATTTTTAACCGCCGCTGCAGCGGTCGCCGTCTCCTGCGCGGTCAGCGGCCGCATTATGCAGAACAAAGAGTTTTAGCGCAAACAGACAGACACCGGAAAGGAACTCCTATGGATTTTTACCAGATTTACCGACCGCTGACAGCGACTCCCCTCTCGGGGGATGAAACCTATCAGGAATATGAGCCTTGCGAGGCGTTAAAACCTTATATCCGATGCTTTTGGGGCAGCCTCCGCCCGTATACCGAAACAGCGCGCCATCATGCGGCGGAGGTCGTGATCCCCGACACCTGCATGGACATTATTTTTCAGACGAATTTTACGAATAATCATTTGTACAACAGCTTTTGCGGAATGAACGACTCAAGTTTTTACTCGCAGGAAAAAACCGGAGAATTTTGTACGATCTCCACATTTGCCATCCGTTTTTATGCGTGGAGCGCCGTACTGTTCAGCGATGAGTCCATGCGTGAAACCAAAAACGGATTTTTCGACGCCGCTTGCTATTTTTCCAAAATCGTAAAAGAAATAGAACCTTTCCTGTTTGACATCACTTCTATAGAACAGCGCATTCCGCTGGCGGAACGAATCCTGCTGCGGCATCTTCATCCTGAGCGCAAAAACCGGATCATCACCGACTGCATGGCAGAAATGCTCCGGCATGAAGGGCGCCTGCCCGTTGACTGGCTGGCCAGGGAAGTCCATGTCAGCCGCCGGCAGATCGAACGGGTCTTTCAGGAAAATATCGGTGTTACGCCAAAGAAACTATCCTCCCTCTTTCGTTACCAGCAAGTATGGAGGGACGCCCTCTTTAATAAAAATTTCTGCGTGCAGGATGCCGTGTCCCGGTTTGGCTACACCGATCAGGCGCATCTTTTGAAAGATTTTAAGAAGTTCCATTCCATCACTCTGCGGGAAGCGGTAAAAAAGGCAGAAAAAAACGTCGCATTTTTACAATAACTGATATTCTTTTTATGGTATCATGATTACACGATCTGCCCTAAGCGGAATTAAAATACGCGCCACACGACCGGCAAAAAAAAGCCGTCTGCGCAGAAATGAGGATCAACATGGATTTTAATAAAGCAAAAGAATTTATATACCGGAACGCAAGGCCGGTGGAATTTGCGTTATGGCGTTTCTATATGGAAAATGGCAGTCTGGAAGATGTTTTGACCTGCCTCTCCTTTCACCAGAATGAAGATGGGGGCTTCGGCCACGCCATTGAACCGGATTCGTTCAATCCGTTCTCCGCGCCGCTTGAAACCTGGACCGCGACCAAGACGTTATGGGACATCGGCTGCCGGGATTCTTCTCATCCGATCATCCAGGGCGTCCTGCGCTATCTGGACAGCGGAAACGACTACCAAGACGACCTGAAACAGTGGAATGCCACGGTCCCGACAAATGACAACTATCCACACGCCTACTGGTGGAGTTACGAGGAACCTAAAGAATACACGCCAAATCCCACGGCTGCACTGGCCGGTTTCATTCTGTTCCACGCGCCGAAAGAGAGCGACCTTTGGGAAAAGGGAAAAGCGGCAGCCATCAACGCGTATGAGTGGCTTGTAAAAAACTACCCCATTCACGAAGATCATCAGCTCGGCTGTTATATCCAGCTTTTCGACTATTTGGACGAGGGCGGGATCACGGATGTCATTGATCTGGATGATCTTAAAAAGCGTCTCATCGAGCTCGTCCCACAGCACATCTGCCAGGAAACCGAGCGGTGGGGCAAGGAATACGTGGCGCTCCCCTCGCGTTTTATCCGCAGCCGGGACAGCATACTCTATCCCGGAAACGAAGAAATCGTTGAGGCAGAACTCGCATATCTCTCAACCGCCCAGCAGGAAGACGGTGCTTTCCGTGTCACCTGGCAGTGGTACAACGACTTTAAACAATTTGAACTGGCCGCTAACTGGTGGAAATCGATCATCCTTTTAGAAAACGTTACGTTTGTGAAAGCATTTTTGACAGACGCTGCCAAAAACTAGAGTTCCCTGTATATTCAAAATAAAGAACCACACACGAGCCGGACGACAGTTCAGTCATTCCGGCTCGCGTCTATTTCCCAGATCTTCAAGATAAAAGCGTCTGCTCCCATTCGTTTTCACGGAAGCCGACAAGCACATGGTCATCCGTGATCACAAGCGGTCGTTTTACTAGCATACCATCTGAGGCCAGCAGTTCATACTGCTCTTTCTCACTCATCACCGGAAGTTTTTCCTTTAGGTTCATTTCCCGGTACATCATTCCGCTCGTATTAAAAAACCGTTTGAGCGGCAGTCCGCTTTTTTCGTGCCATTGTTTTAGTTCCTCTGCTGACGGATGTTCTTCTTTGATTGGCCGGTCGGTGTATGCGATCCCATGCTCGTCCAGCCATTTTTTTGCTTTTTTACATGTACTGCATTTGGCGTATTGTAAAAATATCATGGTAGTGTCCCTCCTAACATTTTTTTCAGTGTCCCAAAATCATTTTGAAAACGATAGGCCTGCATACCACATGCCATAGCGCCATCTACATTGTTCTGCCTATCATCAATAAACAGGCACTCCTCGGCTTTTAGCGCGTATTTTTCCAGCAAGGTCTGATAGATCCTTACGTCGGGTTTTACAAGATGCACTTCCGAAGATACAACGATACCGTCAAAAAACGCGGGGTCAAAGTATTTTGAAAAATACTGGTAGAATTCGAGGCCGGCATTGGATAGAACATAAATGCCATATCCCCGTTCTTTTACAAACTGACAGAACGGAATGGCTCCTTCTAAGGGGATCATGCAGAAATCCCATCCGTCCACGCAGGCCCTTAACCTCTCATGAAGGCGCGCCGGCACCCGTTTCCTCACACCGTCATACCGCTGTTCGTTTGTAATATACCCCAGATCACCCTGGATCCATTCGGGACCGTCAAATAATTCACGTCGGATGAGCGCTTTGTCTTCTTCTGTTTCAAAAAAACGGTCCAGCGCAGCTCCCGGGTTGTAGTCGAGAAGCACATTTCCCATATCGAGTATTACGTGTTTCAGCATTGATAGGAGTCCTCCTGTCATATCGTAGTTTAGATGTTTATTTTCCAATAACCCTTTCTGTCAGAGCCGATGCGTTCGATCACACTCTTTTCTTTCAGCTTTTTCAATCGCTGTGAAACAGTTTTTCTGCTTAATGACAGTTTTTTAGCTATCGCTGTAGAAGTATATGCAGGATCTTCAGAAATAAGCTGTAGAATTTGAATCGATTTTTCATCGATATGATCTGTCACCTTTTCTGTCACCTTTTCTGTCACCTTTTCTGTCACCCTGTCGGTAACAGAATGGATGATCCTGTCCTCTGGTGCGGTAAACTCGATCATTATATCGCTAGGATGGATCGTATATACGGGTTGAGGGACACCATCTTTTTGACAGGCAGAGCAGATTTTTTCTACTCCACGCCCCCAGCTTTCAATAAAGCCCGCTAAATAAAACACATGGGCAATACCTGGATTGTAAGGACTGGACGCGTGTTTACGCATTAAATTCTCCAATGTCCAATTCTCCGGCAAGCATCCGCAGTTCGCGATATAAAGCTTATCGTTGTATACACTGATCTGGATAGGAACACCGGACTGATACTGCTTATGGCACAGGGCATTTAGTAAAGCCTCCCGCAGGGCCTCTTCAGGCACAAAATATCGTTCAATACGCTGCATTCCTTCATAAGTAATTTTTGCCTTCATGTATTTCAGATAGACAAGTTCCACAATTTTGTCAATCTGCTCCAAAATAGAACCGTGTACTTCGTCCTGATACAGCAAGTCGGCATCGTTCTCAAAAAATCCGATTTTAACGAATGCACCAAGCTGCCATTTCTCGGGGTCTCTGGAAAACAGGAGCATTGCCGCATTAGTCAGGTACGAACCATTCATCAGATGCAGCTTTTCCATAAGAACATCCTTCGGCTCATCCAAAACGCTTTTATCAATACGTCCTTTTTTGGACGCCCACCCCTGAAATCGTTCTACGATCGCATCGTCAACATCATTCAGCGAAAACGCCGGAAGCGGGAGGTTGTCCCAGGTGGCACCACGCTTACGCATCAAAAAAGCTTCCAGTGCGGGACCGGTCAGGATCTGGCGCGTGCTCCCGCTGCGATAATAATAGACACCCTTACAGGAAATGCCAATCGGATAAGAGGGGACGTCAATCTCGATATATTCTTTCCCGTCTGCTTCACAAAGGTTGACGCCGACAATAATACCCATAGTATCTCTGACTTTATTCGGAATATCCTCAAGCAGCTTGTGGGCGTTCGGGAGACCGATAATATTTCCATTATCATCACAACCAATATAAATTTTACCACCCTGCGCATTGGAATAACCACAAATCCATTCCAGATAATCGTCTTTCCATTTGCTTTTCCACTCAAGGTTTTGGCTCTCAGGCATTTATGTCACCTTCCTTATCCTTATTTTTGTCAAAGGTTTTGAAGTCTATTATAATCTATATAATTAACAATCATATAAATATAATATTACTTTTCTGCTAACATTTCAATATCCAAGTGCTCAAAAAAATACTCAAATACTCCGCGACATCATCTGTCGTATCCGCTTCCATCTGCAATTCCTCTTCACAAATGACTCAATACAGAATTCGCGTTTCTAATAGAATCTGTAATAGCATTCGTATTGACCGTATTCATATCTTGATCATTTGCCGCTTTATTTACCAGGCTGACCTGACACATTTTATATAACAACCCCACCAATAAAACCGCATTTTGAGTTGCGATTTTCTCCTCATCTGTAAAATCGTTCCAATCAGTTTTATGTAAATTGTCTACTCCATATGAAATATAACCAAAGAACTCTTCATACTTATCCCTTACCGTAACGAGAGATCTCGTATACTCTTCTGCCGCAGATTTCAACTGTTTCAAGTATGAGCATATCGCATGGATCGTCTTTTCAGCTTTTTCCATTTGAGCCCATGCTTCATCCGCTTTATCAGATAATTTGCAGCCTGTAACATTAAAAATAACACCACCAACAAGTAAACCAACACCTAATGTTGCCGCTGTTAACATAGTAGTTCCCAGCGCAATCCCTCCACCGCCAGCAGCAATCGCCCCACCACCAAGTGCTGCAAGAGTTGCATTTGTTGCCGCTGCACCGCTTAACGAAGCAATCGCAGTTCCCGTAGAAGCTGTTCCTAGTGCCATAACAGCAGACGTTGTTGCGCCTGCTGCAGCAAAACCCCCAGCGGTGCCAACAGCAGCTCCGCCTAAACCACCAAGCAGAACTCCTGCACCTATAGATACCTTCTTTAATGTTCCCGACATTTAATTTCCCAAATTTACAAAAACCAAACAATTCATAGAAAGGCAAAACTACCCCCGCACCTCTACCCATTTTACCTCTACTACCTGAACTACCTGAAACATCGGACATGACATGGCCAAACCAATTTGCAATTCCACAATATATTTTTGAAATAAAATTTCCACCCTTTAATTCAAACGTATCTGTAGTTATTGATACTAATTGTCCCTTTGACACAAATGAAGCAGTGGATGTAAACTGGT
>CAJTTQ010000070.1 GCA_910579145.1 uncultured Eubacterium sp. | reverse complement strand
AAAAACCTATATTCAGAATACACAAAGGCTAACTGCCAAACCCCGCTATTGAATTAGTGCGTTTTGCTCATCTCTATTTTCTTTCCTTTATGATGCAGGTAATTCCTGCAAAACCATCCATCATTTTCAAAAATATAACATGTTACCTATGTTCTGTTAAGACAGAACAATTTTGTGTTGACAAATACATTTTTTTGCTGTATTATTGTATCAAGAACTTAATACATTGAGTCAATCATACATCTTCTTAGAAAGGAGGCTGAGACATGATATGGGAACTGACGAATGACAGACCCCTGTATATCCAACTGATCGAACACATAAAGCTGTTGATCCTTTCCGGCGAATACGAACCAGGCCAGCAATTTCCAACCGTCCGGGATCTCGCCCTGGCCGCTAACGTAAATCCAAATACGATGCAGCGGGCGCTTTCTGAACTGGAACGGGAAGGTCTTCTCATTACTGAGAGGACGAACGGAAGACGGATTACAGGAAACGCTTCTATGATCGGATCCATGCGGGAAGAACTTGCGCTCTCCAAACTGGGCCGGCTCAAACGGGAACTAAAACAGCTCGGCATGGCCGGTGACGAACCGATGGAGTTCATCCGCTCGCACTGGGATTCCTGTGACACACCGTAACCATTCATTTCATTTTATAGATGGAGGATTATTTTATGATAATATTAGAAACAAAAGGACTGTCCAAAAAATTTGGCGGCCGCGTTGCCCTTCAGGATGTAAACCTTTCCCTCGAGTGCGGCAAGATCATCGGCCTTCTCGGCCCGAACGGGAGCGGGAAAACGACGCTGCTCAAACTACTGAACGGACTGCTCGTCCCGACGAGCGGCCAGATCACGATCGGGGGGTACGAACCAGGTGTCATAACAAAACAGCATGTTTCCTATCTCCCTGACAGCAACTATTTTCCAAAATGGATGAAAGTCTCGGAACTGCTCGCGTATTTTTCCGACTTCTTCGACGACTTTGATTCCGAAAAAGCGGTCTACATGTTAAATAACCTTAATCTCTCGACCGATATGAAACTCGCCCACATGTCAAAAGGAACGCTCGAAAAAGTTCAGCTCGTGCTGGCGATGAGCCGGAAGGCAAACCTGTACTGTCTTGACGAACCGATCGGCGGCGTCGACCCCGCCACGAGGGATTATATCCTAAATACGATCGTTGGAAATTACTGTGAAGATTCCACCGTCATCATTTCGACCCATCTCATCGCCGACGTAGAAAATGTGCTTGACGAAGTCATTTTCCTCCAGGACGGCCAGGTCCGTCTCCACGCGAGCGCCGATGAGATCCGCGAAAAAGAAAACAAATCCGTAGACGCACTTTTCAGGGAGGTGTTCAAATGTTAACAAAATTAATGAAACATGAATTCAAAGCCACATACCGTACATTCCTGCCCATCTACATCGGGCTCACACTCATCACTACCCTTGCCTGCATAGGCTCACAGGTCATGCGTAATTACAACAATAATCCCATTCTCGAGATTGCCCTGGGTTTGGGAATTATCATTGTCGTGCTCAGCTATATCTTCGTATTCGTATCACCGTATATTTTCCTCTCCCTGCGGTTCTACCGGACGACCGCCACAAGGGAAGCGTACCTTACATTTACTGTACCGGCTGATACGAAAACCATTCTGTTTGCCAAGTTTATCGTCACGTTCTTATGGACGGTACTGACCTCGCTTTTATGGATTGCATCCTTTTTGATCTTTATCGAATGCGTAACGGATGGCCAGGCCGATTTCACGTACTTCTTCTCTGAGAACGAAACCATCATTTGGCAGATCCTCACAATGGTCTTCGGCTTTGCCGCGAATATTCTGATGATCTTCACCGCTGTCTGTTTGAGCCAGCTCGTGCGTGACCACCGCGTCATCGCTTCGATCGGTTTTTACGCGGCCATTTACACCGTCCAGCAGATCATAAGCATTATCGCGCTGATCCCGTTTATGATCAAGACGATGGATCTCTTTTCCGAGGTAGAAACACAGATGAATGAAGCAGCTATACAGGCTGACCTGATGAACGAACAGCTGCCCGTATACTTGCTGACGATTGGTTTAAGTCTGGGCATGTCAGTCGCAATGTTCTTTTTATCGAATTATATGTGGAAGAAGAAGTTGAATTTGTTGTGATGTGAAGTAGAAAAAGTTACGCCTACTCCCGGCTTCTGTTCCTGTTCGCCCCCTCGCTCTCGCTCATAAATGCGTAGCGGTGCTAAGGCAACGCAGCCTAAGAACCGACGCATTTATAAGGGGTCTCACAGAAACAGAAGCCGGGAGTTTGCTGCTTTTTCGGCTAGGGGGTGGATGGGGGATCCCACTTTGATTCTTTGGTTGGGGTTTTATTTAGTAATTAGATAATAGCATTTTTGCTCGTTCTTCTGGAGGGATTGAAGTGTTTTTTAGTATGTTGTACATCGCTTCATAATCATCTGACTGTAAGTTCTCAGGTACATTTCTTTGGATCAGGTCAAAGACTCTGCTCAGTGCACCGAAATTTCCCTCGTGAAATCCTAATGTCAGCTTTTCACCAAATAGTGCGGCATTTATTGCATCGTAGGCATCGCAAATATACACCAGATCTGTCATATCCTGTTCGCTCATTGAATATATTCTCCTTTCTTGCTCTCTTTGTAATATGAGTATTGGATAATTATTACTTCTTATACATCTACTTTCGGATAATTTATTCGAATCTAGTAACCTTGGGATCAAGAAAACTAAAAAACATGCTTATTCCCGCTATTCTTTTATACTATAATTAATAATACATTCCTAAATCAGGCCTTCCTTCGTCCAATACCATACCCGGCGCAGCCTGCGCCCCCCCTCACGAATAATACCCATCAAACACCTTCCGTGCAATCGGCACCGCATAAGCGCTCCCCGTCCCGGCTCCTTCCACCACGATACTGACGGCCAGGCTCTTTTCCCCTTTCTGCGCGTAACCGACAAACCACGCGTGGGAATCGGTGGATCCCTCTTTGAACTGGGCGGAGCCGGTCTTTCCGCCGGCGCGGTAGTTCGATGAACCCAGGGCGGTTGCGGTCCCGCTTTCTACGGTTTCCCTCATATAGCGTTTTAACAGTTTCGCCTCCTGTTCGGTGAGTGGCGTGGCTGCCGGCTGGGGATCAAAGTGTTTGATCTCGTTTCCCGACGTGTCCTCGATGCGGTCTACGAGATATGGTTTCATCAGCGTTCCTCCGTTGACGGCGGCGGACACGAGTAAGATATTTTGCAGCGGTGTTGTCAGTGTCGTACCCTGCCCGATCGCCATCTGCATGATGTCACCGGTACCAGCCGCCCCTGACGCCTCGAACGCCGCGCTCTTTTGCTCGAGCTTGTCGATCGGCAGCGGTTTATTATAATAGAAGGAATCGCAGAGGCTCGTCCACTTTGACGCGTCGAGGCCGGCGCCGATCTGGGCAAAGGCAGCGTTACAGGACTTGGCAAAGGCACGGGAGAGTCCGATCTTTCCGTGGACTTCATTTCCGTAGCACTTGATCGCGTCTTTTCCTTTCCCGATCTTTCCTTTGCATGTGTACTGAAACGAATCGTAATTTTCATTTTCCCTTATATATTCCAATAATGTGTACAGTTTAAACGTGGAGCCGGGCGGGTACAGGCCCTGCGTCGCCCGGTTGTAAAGCGGCGAGCTGTCCTCGGATTCATCGAGCAGTTTCTCCCACATGAAATCGATCGTATTTGGATTATAGGTCGGCTTCGACACCATTGCCAGTATCTTTCCCGTTTCCGGTTCCATCACGACGACCGCCCCGCGTTGGCTGCCGAGTGCGTCGCTCGCTATCTGGGAAAGTTTTACATTCAGCGTCGTCACGACGTTATTGCCCGGGTTTTTCTCGCCCTTAAACTCATTGAGGATGCCCGTCATCGGATGGACCGCCGTCGTGAGCATCGTATAACCTTCCGATGCTTCCAGGCCCGTCCTGCCCTGGGACGTGCGGCCGACCGTGTGGGCGAACAGTCCGCTGTACGGATAGCTCCGCCTTTCTTTGCCGTCGTCATCCGTCACCGTCTCCGCCAGCACCTTTCCGCGGTCAGACAGGATACTCCCTTTTTTGACCCGTTCAGCTAGAAGATCCTGACGCTTATTTTGCGGATTGTTCAAAATAAGATCCGTATCGCCGGACAGAAACCAGATCACATACCCGGCCATCAGCACAAAGAGGAGCATGAACAGATAGGTCACCGTCGCCATTTCCCAGTTCATCTGTCTGCTCCGCCTGTGTTCTGCTTTCAAATCCATGCCCGGCTCATCCTCCATCTGGTCACGCTTCCTAGTCTCAAGCCTTTCTTTGATTCCTCTTCCCAGCCTTTTTCGGTTTCTCTTTTTTTCCTCTCCTTCGCTCTTCTTCCCCAATGTCTTCCACCTCTCTTCCATTCAGCACATACATCCCCTGGATGATGCTGAATATAATGATCGTTGTCATGATAGAACTTCCGCCATAGCTGATGAGCGGGAGCGTGACGCCGGTCGAAGGGATGAATTTCGTCACGCCGCCGACGCACAAAAATACCTGAAAGATAAAGACAACGCTCAGACCGAACGCGGTCAGCTTATAAAACTGTTTTTTCATTTTCATTGCAATATTGACAAACATGATATAGCTGCTCAGATACACCATGATGAGGCAGATGGCAAACACGCCGCCGAGTTCTTCCGAAATGGCGGCAAAAATGAAATCGCTCTCCACGACGGGAACGCTGTCAGGGAGTCCTTTGCCAAGCCCCATACCGATAAAACCGCCGGTTCCGATCGCAAACAGCGATCTGGCGACCTGGTACCCCTCGTTTTGGATCGTTCCCCACGGATCCTGCCAGGCGTACACCCGGGTCCTCACATGGGCAAACAGGCGGTACGCCGCAACCGCGGCGATCGTGCCGCCGGCGAGGCCCGCCCCCAGATAGGCGACGTTCATCGTGGCGACGTAAAGCACCATGATATAGGTAATAAAATAAATGAGCGCCGCTCCCAGATCCTTTTCCACCACGAGGATGACGACATGGACCGCCGCCGCGCACGTAATGAGCACAACATCTTTGAACTTCGTACTTTTTGCCAGCAAAGACGAAATAAAAAATACGAAAAAGATTTTCACGAATTCGGATGGCTGGACGGTGATCCCCGCGAGGCGGATCCAGTTGCGGGAACCGTACTTTTCCACGCCGATGACAAAAACGAGGAGAAGAAATAAAACACCGGCGATCGCATAGTACCATCCGAGGCGTTCCCAGATCGTAAACTTTTCGATCACAAGGGGAACAAACAGGCAGACGACCATCGCGGCAGCCGCCAAAATGATCTGATGAACCGCGTAGTCGGAAGAAAGCCGCCCCAGCATAACAAACCCGACCATCATGCACATCATCATATTGTTCAGTACGAGTTTGGAAAGACCTTTATAACACGCCTGGTATACTTTGATAAACACAAAATAGAACACAAGCTGTGCCGCCCACAAAAACACGTACGTAAGCGTCATGTGTTCCATGATGAGAAGCGCACTCATGACTGTATGAAGAAGAACGGTCAGCGTCCTTTGTACCGCAAAAACCCGGTTCTGCCGCTCCTTATTTTTTCCGACAAACGCGCGGAATGAATAAAATGTATACAATCCAAAGATGAGGATGATGACATAGCGCGCGATTTCTACGATAAACAGTTCCATTGTCCCAAAACCTTTCTCACCTCAGAGGCATCCTCAAAAGAGAAGGCGATCTCCGGGATGTCCAGCCGCTGCCTGCCTGACGGCTCATGCCAGGAAGGCTTTTTTTCATATATCTCATTGTAACAGTAATGACAGTAATTTACTACCAAAAATTCATCATTCTTCGGTGTAGCTATCGTGTTCCAGCTCTTATCCCACTGTGCCAGACGGCATCCGCCAAGTTCCCTCTTCACACAGCCCTCGGTCATCATAACCTTCGTTCTCCCGTAAGCCATGTAGATGTTCCCGCTGATGCCGAAATCGCGGTATACACGCGCCGTCCGACGGTTCCACACATACAGTCCCTCACCGGCTAAGATCTCCCAGTCCGCAGTCCCGGACATCCGGGAAAGAACGGGCAGCGCATCCATGGATTGAACGACCACGCCCGCGCAGTTTCCGGCCGCCAGACCTGTCCCATACCTCTCCCACCAGTACAAGAACCGTTCACTATTTTTTTCCCGGAGCACGGCGGGCAGCGAAATATAATAGGAAAGATCACCGGTCTCCTCGCTTAAACGTTCCCACGTATCCGGTGCAAATTCATCCAGCTTCAAATGAACTCCCACGCGGGCCGCCGTTACGTCCGCGCAGGATAGAACCGCCCCAAGCTGCTCGAAATCCGTCACGCCAATCAACGTAAAACCCGCATGTTTACGCTCCTTTTGATCGGGGCACATACGCTCGGCCGGCTGCCCGGCCCGTTTTCTGACCTTCCTCTCTTCCTCCGTCCGGTGAAATCCATCACAGATGCACGCACGAAGCTGCTCAAATCCTTCCCGGCGCAGCGCCGCGATACTCCCCAGCGGGATAAAAACGCCGTCTGGAATGCGCACGTCGAGCGTCTCAAACGCAAACTCACTGCTTCCTGTCTTGTTCAGCCTCTTTTTTATGTCCTCCGCACTGACCGGCCGGCCCTGCGCCCGCTCGGCGCACGCGCCTGACACTTCACACGAGAACTCCCGGAACGCAAGCGACAGCGTCACCGGATGGCCGCACTCTGCCGTAAAAACTCCCCTGATCCTAATCTGGCTGTCTTTCTTTCCGTCTTCGATGATATCAGAAATCTGCTCTAGCAGCTTGTTATTCCTTGTCCGGTACACCTTCTGTCCGGCGCGCACAGCGCTTTTCTTCTGATAGCGCGCCGTCACGCGCGCAGATACATCCGCCCCCTCTTTTACTGTATACTCGTATACAGCCTGTCCTGTCCGATCCCGGAATTCCAGTACGTCCTGCGCATGCGTCCGCTCGGTCAGCCGGTACTCGGCCGCGCGGCCCGTTACGTTTACGACCTCACCGACGCAGACGCCAAAATGCCCGTTCCGGCTCGTATCGATCATGTGCGTTTTCGACGGCTCAAACAGATATCCTTCCGAAAAACCACCCCGGTTATAAATGTCTGCCAGCCGCCTCACATCCCGCCTGACTTCTGCATCTGTCTTTGGCACACCAGCGAGATACGCATCCGCGTAAAGCCGGTATAAATAAGAAGTAAACGCCGCGTAGGCCGGTTTTTTCATCCGTCCCTCGATCTTAAACGAATCGGCTCCTGCTTCGATCAGCTCACCGACGCGCCCGAGCGTACACATATCTTTAGGACTCAAAAGATACCCCCCGTTCTTTCCATTGACCGTATAGGGAAGACGGCACGGCTGGGCGCACATGCCCCGGTTCCCGCTCCGGCCTCCGATCACCTGGCTCATCTGGCACTGCCCGGAATAGCAGTAACAGAGCGCCCCGTGTACAAATACCTCCAGTTCAAGACCGGTCTGCTTCCTCATGGAAGCGATCTCATCGATCGACAATTCCCGCGCCGGCACGACCCTTGTGACGCCGTACCGTTTCCATTGATCGGCTCCCGCGCCGGACACGATCGTCATCTGGGTGCTGGCGTGAATGTCAAGTCCCGGAAAATTCTCTCTCACAAAATCCATGACACCGAGATCCTGAACGATCACGGCATCCAGCCCCGCTTCATACAGCGGGGCGATCTGCGCATAAAGACTACCCTCCAGCTCGTCCTCGGTCAGAAGGGTATTGACAGTGAGATATATTTTTTTATCATGGAGATGCGCAAAATCCAAAATACCGCACAGCTCTTCCACGGTGGGATTTTCCGCAAACGCCCTGGCAGAAAAGCGGTCCGTTCCGGTGTAAACAGCGTCAGCTCCACTGTAAACCGCCGCGTAGATCGCTTCCTTTGATCCGCCCGGCGCAAGAATTTCAATCTTCTTCATCATGATTATTTTTTCCGTCTGTTCCTGGACTCCAGATCCGAAATACGTTTCTGCGCCTCCGCCAGTTGTTCCTCCAGCGACGCGACCTTTGACGTATTGTCCTCATTTTTTACATTCAATTCTACTATTTTCTTTTCGGCATCATTTAGCTGCCCCTTCAACTCGGCCTTGCGGTTGACGACATCGTCCGATTTACTCTGTACCTCCAAAACCTCATGCTTCATATCCAAAACCATCTGATCCTTGCGTTCATTGTCACGCACGAGCGACTCCATTTCCTTCTTCAGCTTAAAATAGTCATCCGCGATGTTGATCGCCAGAAGAATGTTGCGCAGATCAAGATCGAGGCTGTAATAGTAATCCTGCTGCTTAAACTCCGCGTATTTGCCGTTTATGTATGTCGCCACTTTCTGCAGATAATCTTCACTCTCAAACCCGCATATCGTATAGCGTTTTCCGTTTATGAGCACTTCCACATCATGTTTACTTTCCATCTTTTATCCCCGTTCCTTTTATCCTCTGTCAACTACTTACTACTCGTCACTGACATAATCTGCCCTCATTTTACATGAAATTTCGTGTTCCGTCAAGAAGCAGCTCATCAAATCCACGGATGGCAGCGTCCGCGTCCCGCACAATATCGGCCCACGAATAGGCTGATTTGTCCTCATACACGCCGACCGTATAAAAGCCGCCCTCTTTCGCCGCCAGGATACCCTGGTGGATATCTTCAAATACGACGCATTCCTCCGGCACACACCCGATCTTTTCGGCTGCTTTTATGTATATATCGGGAAATCCCTTGCCTCTTTTAACCTCTTTCGTCTCGGTAAACGCCTGGAAATAGCTGTAAATCCCGTTGCGTTTCAGGCACATTTCAAACAGCGACGCATACGAAGCTGTCGCCACGCAAAGCCGGATCCCGTCCCGCTTCATCTGTTCCAAAAGCTGCCTGACATACGGCTTGATGGCAACCTTTTCATGATATGTCCTCGCCGCCATGTCGTTCCATTCCCGGATGATGTCCTCTTCTCTCTCCTCCAGCCGGAACCGCTCGATCGTATACCGCGCCGTCTCCCGAAACCCCATCGCCGCGATGGCCTTCTGGTAATCCGGCGGCACCTCAAACCCCCGGCTGCCAAGAAAGTCGGTATCGACCTGATCCCATACCCACATCGAATCCAGCAGCGTCCCATCCAGGTCAAAAATAGCTCCTTTGATCTTCATTTTCATTCCTCGTTTCCCTCTTTCATGTACATAAGCGCCAGATTTCCAAAAATGGCAGTCCGCTTCTCACGGCAGCTTTTGCAGCGACAGTTTCGGTATGATCTCATCCGCGATCCTTTTATGCCCCTCCCGGTTCGGATGCGGATCGATCTCTTTCCATGAAATCACCATATTGATCAATTTTTCATCCGCCTGTTCAAAGGCCTGTTTTACATCCACCAGTTCATATCCCTCGTCCCGCTCCTGCCCATCCCCGCCGTTCATGGAATGGAACACACTCTGTATCTCTTCGGACACAAATCCCTCATTCATCTTACTGATGTATTTTTCCGCCATATCATCGAGATGTTCGGAAAGTTCGAACGAAATATCGTTGCACGGATTGTAGATATTATTGACAAAAAGCTGTGCCTGCGGCGCCTGGTCATGGATCACATCGATGATTTTCGGGATGTTTTCCTGAAACCGTTCGCAGGCTTTCGTGAAAATCTCATCTCCGTGTTCCTCAAACTCTTTAAAATCCATATCGGCCGACAAATACTGCAAAAGGTCGTTCGAACCGATCGACAGTGTGATGAGATCCGCGCGTCTGATCTCTTCCCTGTATTTCTCATACTGTTCATTGTTTTTGTTTGTAAGTATATCCAAAAGCTGCTCGCTCCGCAGGCCGTTTTTTCCGAAATTTATCAGCCTCACTGCGCCATACTGCTGTTCCAAAGACCGCGCCACCCGTCCAACATAGGATTCCGTGTCAACATCATCCAGTCCGTACCCTTTCGCAATGCTGTCTCCCAGCGCAACGTAATGGATGATCTTATGTTCATAATCCCCCGATTTCGTCTCCGTTCCCGGCCAAAAGACGATAAAAACGAGAGCGACGATAAAAAATACCCTGACAATTTTCATGGCAGACCTCCACAAGACATTTTCCTGTAGTAGTCTGTCCCATACAAATACAATTATTCTCTCATAACGGGGTTGAAAGATTTGTCAATCACTTGATCCTTGTGTCATCGTTTCGCCGGTATTATTTTGGAAATACCCGAGTACGCCCATAAGCGACGGATAGATCCCATATGCCAGTTCCGCCATT
Organism: uncultured Eubacterium sp.; assembly: GCA_910579145.1. Classification (GTDB taxonomy): domain Bacteria; phylum Bacillota; class Clostridia; order Lachnospirales; family Lachnospiraceae; genus Eubacterium_F. Next base: position 3,089 of record CAJTTQ010000070.1, on the reverse strand, counting down.
TCTTCGTCCGGTTCCATGAGATCTGGAATCATAAAAACCCGCATCCCGGCAGCATGCGCCGAGCGCACACCGTGAAACGAATCCTCGACGGCAAATGTCATCGCCGGGTCGGCGCCCAGTTCACGGCAGGCGCGGACGTATATTTCCGGGTGCGGCTTACTATAGGTAACCATATCGCCGCCGATGATCACCTGAAAAAATTTGAGGAGCCCAGCCTGTTTAAGCTCCTGCTCGGCTGTCTTCCTTCGTGTCGAGGTCGCAAGTCCCATCTGATAACCGTTCACTTTCAGAAAACTGAGAAGTTCTCTCGCGCCCCGCTTCACCGGAATGCCATTTGCGTCCACCTTCCTGCGAAATACAAATGACGTTTCCTGACGAAATTTTTCATAATCCAGATCTTCCCCAAAATTTCCGCAGACGATCTGCCTCGTCTCCGAAGAATTCGTCCCAATACACAAACGGAACACCTCCTCAATGCCGTTCAGACCGTATTTCTCCCCGACCACCTTCCAGCATGACAGTACGAGCGCCTCCGTATCAAACAGGAGGCCGTCCATATCAAAAACAACCGTTTTATTCATCCTTATCCTCCAAATGTGCAAAGTAAACGACTTTTTCCCTGGCTTTTCACGCTCGCCTTACGGCAATTTATACTGATTTTTATACGCCATATATTTTTCATGGAACGGCGTATTTTTCCCTTTGTCCAGCGTATCGAGATACCCGTGCGGATCAAACGAATCCTCCCTGAGCTGTATGACACACACGCCGATGTTCGAACAGTGGTCGGCAACTCGTTCAAAATTCGTAGCCAGATCATTGAGGATCAAGCCGGCCTCGATCGTACATTTCCCATTCTGAAGCCGTTTGACATGACGTTTTTTCACTTTTTTGTTCAGGCGGTCCACGACTTCTTCCAAAGGCTCGATCTCATTTGCCGCATGTATATCCTCATTGGTAAACACCTCTACCGCAAGATCTAAAATATGTGTGACAGCCTCGGAAAATACCGCCACCTCTTCAGACGCCTTATCGGAAAACCGGATCTTCGTTTCCTTTTTCTTTTTTGCCGTCCCCCAGATGTTCACCGCATGGTCGGAAATACGTTCAAAATCACTGATACAGTGAAGGATCATCGTCAGCGTACGGCTGTCGTTTTCCGATAGATTTTTCGCGCTCAGTTTCACTAGATAGTTTCCGAGTTCATCCTCATACCGATCGATTTCATCCTCGTCAGCGGAAACTGATTTCGCTACTTCCTCGTCGTAATGATCGACCAGGGACACGGCATTGATCAATGTCGTTTTGGAAAGCTGCGCCATCGCCGCGGCTACCTGCCGGCACCTCTCCACCGCAAAGGCCGGCTGCTCTAAGAAACGCTCATCGAGCAGCGAGAGGATCTCATGACGCCCGCGCTCTTTCTCATCCTCACGGATCGACTGATAAGCAAGACGCTCTAGTCCTTTGGCAAACGGCAGGAGAACGATCGTCGCCACGATGTTAAATATACTGTGCATAACCGCAATACCGGCCGGTCCAGCCGCCTGTTCTACAAATTCAAAATAGAAGACCGCGTGCAGGATATAGAATGCGATCATAAAGAGCGCCGTACCAAACAGGTTAAAATAAAGATGGACGAGCGAAGCCCGTTTCGCATTTTTATTCGCGCCGATCGCAGAAAGCAGCGCCGTACAGCACGTACCGATATTTTGTCCCATGATGATCGGAAATGCCGTTCCGTACGTGATCGAACCTGTCGCGCAGAGCGCCTGCAGAATACCGACCGACGCGGAAGAACTCTGGATGACCGCTGTAAGTACTGTACCTGCAAGCATCCCGAGGATCGGATTCGAAAACATCGTCAGGATATTCGTAAATTCCGGCACATCCGCCAGCGGTTTCACCGCCCCGCTCATCGTATCCATACCGAACATCAGGATGGCAAACCCTAACAGGATCATACCGATATCTTTCTTTTTCTGGTTTTTTAAAAACATCACAAAAATAATTCCGATCACCGCGAGAACTGGGGCGAAATTAGATGGTTTTAAAAACTGCATGAACAAGCTGTCACTCTCAATCCCGGATAAACTTAAAATCCAGGCCGTCACCGTCGTTCCGACGTTCGCTCCCATGATGATACCGATCGCCTGAGAAAGTTTCATGATCCCAGAGTTGACAAACCCGACAACCATAACGGTCGTCGCCGAAGACGACTGGATCACGGCCGTGACAAAAATGCCTAAAAATACTGCTTTCACCGGATTTGAAGTCAGTTTTGCGAGAATCCTCTCAAGCCTGCCGCCCGCAATCTTCGTCAGTCCTTCCCCCATCGTATTCATACCGTATAAAAACAGGGCCAGGCCGCCTAGCATCGTAAGCACATCAAAGATCGTCATTCTTTTTCTCCTTTTTCATGTTCTTCATTCTAATTGTTTTATTTTTTACATTGCTGCGCTTTTTTATTATATCACATCATTCCTTTTCAAGAAAGAAAATATTTATAAAAAGAAATAAGCATCACATCAAACGTGGTGAATGCTTATTTCTATCTGACCCAGTAATCAAACGTTTTTTGTACCTTAACATTTCAGCTCCGCGGGCACGATGTTCCCCTCACCGATCACGTGCCCATAGTTATAAATTAAAAACTTCTGCGCCCGGTACCATATGATATTCCGTTCCCCGCCCTGATCCTGAACGGGGACTGCGATCATGCGCACTCTCGCCTTCTTCCAAAACAGGCCGTAACGCTTTTGGATCCGAACATACAAGACCTCACTGATCGGAGTACCATCCGCGGCAAAAAAACGGACTGGAAAAATCATGTTATTGATCAGACGGAGCCGCGGCAGTCCAATTCCTCCCTGACGGATGCTGTACCAGCGAATCAACGCCCTCCCCAGTTCAGGTTCCGAAGCACACTTTCGTTCGCCTTTTTTGAACTCTGGATAATAACGAGATGTTACTACATAAACAAATTCGAGAGCTATAAAAGAACATTCTCCTATTTAGAGATGAGCAAAACGCACTAATTCAATAGCGGGGTTTGGCAGTTAGCCTTTGTGTATTCTGAATATAGGTTTTTG
>CAJTTQ010000069.1 GCA_910579145.1 uncultured Eubacterium sp. | reverse complement strand
AAAGAAAATTTATCTTCGTGTTTTTTAAAAAACTCATAATATGTCCGAACATTTTCTAGTTCCGTCCATTGTTCCACTTCAACAGGCTCTCTGTCTAAATTGTATATACTAGCATGCTGCATAGCTAATAAAAATGGAGAGTGTGTTGAAATGATAAATTGACATTCAAAAAATCTTGCGGAATCTTCTAAATACTGAACGAGTTCCAATTGCTTTTTGGGTTCTAGACTATTTTCTGGTTCATCAAGCAGATAAAGTCCTTTATCATAGATTTTTTGTGTAAAGTAAAAAAGGGCACTTTCGCCATTTGATAATTCCCTCATATTTTTCATTAAAGAATCATTGATATATTTTGACTGGGTTTTATGCCTTGCGTTGTTCACCTTTTTCAATTGTTCATAATCTTCGATGGAACGCAATTGAAAGTTCGAGTATTTCGCATCCAAGTATTCAGCTGTGATCTCGTCCCGCTTTGCATCAATCTTTTCATTCATACTCCGAATATTTAGCATGTAATCAAAAACATCATCACTTGTGATTATTTTACTCGAATCAGGAATTTTCTGCTCCAGATTTACATCGCATAACTTGACATAATCATTGAAAAAAATAGTCTTATTAAAAATAGTGTCACGCGGTATTTGTAATTTTTCTGCAATAACGTTAAGAACGGTTGATTTCCCTGATCCATTTCCCCCGTATAATATGGTGATGGGATTAAAATCCAACCGGTATAGATCGTTCCTGGATAATATTTTAAATGGATAAAACGATTCATAACACGTTCGACGGATACTCATAATAAAATCATGTTCCCGGTCCGCATTTGGAAATGTCATACTCTTTAAATAAACCATATCATACCTCCGTTACCGCTTCCTTTGCGAATCATACTGGGAAGTCAATTTCCCTCTGCCAATCCCTCACGGCACATCCTGACCGGCTCCCCGGCAGCGATCCTGTCTTCGACGATCTGCCTGATAGCCGCGCACCACTGATCGGTTTTAGAAATATCGGTACACAGATCTTCAAGGATTTCTTCGCATTCGACCAACGCGGCATCGTACTGTTTCTTTGAGAGTTCTCCCGATTTGTATGCCGCATCCAATTCATCACGATCATCGATCTTCACATCTCCTTCCGGGGTAAAGATCACGTCTAAATATTTATCTATATATACGGCGATCCCATCTTCGTCATATTCCATCCCATCCGTGATGTCTACATACCATATGGAAGGTTGGTATGTTTCGTTCATCGGGACCGGATAATGAAGCCGTTTCTCGTCATGTGTTCCATCAGGAAAATATTTTATCGTGATCACTCTATTTGTGTGATCTGGTATCAGTTCCAACCAGGTCATTCCTGTACCGGTTACTTGTATTCTTCCTGCGTTAGGCGTTTCCCAGTAATTAGCCTCACCATCCGTTAATCGGATCAGGCAAGCCAATCCGTGAAATGCTTCATCATCGATCCGCATCTGATAATATGGATAATATTGAAATCCCCAGCTATCCCGATTCAGTCTTTTATGTTTCATCAAATCTTCCTTTTTTCTTCTAATATCTTTTCTTCTAATATCGTGCCGTTTCTTTCTATATAAATCGATTCATTCAGATATGCCAGACAATCTGTTCGAAACCTTTGATAGGGATATTGACCAGTTATAAATAAAGTTTTGTATTTGTGCCAAACAACAAAACAGGTTATTTTCATGATTACGTTTCGAAGCGTTCTTGCTATACGATTCAACATACTTTTTCTGTGTTTTGAAATTTTATGTAACGTATGTGATTGTAGCACAACATGTTTCAATTCATCATTTAGCATTTGCGCACAGATTGTTTTCAATAGTTTTGAGTGAGTGGCATTTGACAGTGCCGTATAATAGGATAAAGCGATCATTCGCATTCTAGTCCCATTAACTTTATAAATGTCCTGAAAATCGTATCGATCCATATCCGATTCGCCGTTTTTATACCGTATATGTCCATGTATTTTTTTAACGTTTGAGAATGCCTGTTTTCTTCTAAAATAAACCACTTCATTACTTCATCATATTCCAGATCATGAGTCCGGTCAGCAAATTTTTTTACAGCCATCCTTAAATGTTTTCCTTCGGAACCTTCCCCGATCTGGAATGCCCGGATCGATGGAGAAATAATGGCTAGTTCTTCTCGGGTCAATTCGCCGGTTAGATTAAAATCTAACTTAAATAGACTGGCATTATTATATTTGAAATATTTGATCCAGTCAAATTCGGCTAGGTCTTTAATACCAGTTTCTGATAATGTTATTCTTTTCATAGTTCCTCACGTCATTTCTTCAGCGCCAAAAACAACTTTCTTTTAGTTATTTTCGTCAAAAGTTTCTACAAATATCTGTTTCAAAATTTCGCACGGTATATCTTGTTTCACATAGATTTGTAACATCCCTTTTGGAGTGAATTTGTAACCCGTTAGTTCTTCTTTGTGGGAGATAGCGGCCTGTGCCTCAATGTTAATATGATCTTTAAATGGTATCAAACGCACGAAAGATTTACCGACATAATAACTCGGCAATTTTGCCCATAACACTTCCTCGAGGTCACAAGAAACGCTGTCAAAAATCAATTGTCTTACATCATGAAACATGTCTATAATCTCCACAGGAAATTTATCTATAAGTTCTTTCATTTGCTGATTCATTTCGAATTACCTCCATGAATTTCCGATTTTTCACGATAAGCAAGTCCCTTCAAACCGATTGTGCTTACATCCATATCATATTGACGTGCCCTCATTGACAGTCTTGCCGCTTTTCGTATAATGCTTATCCCATCTAAAGTTGGTGATTGCGATTTTCTGCTCCGCTGTTCCGTTCCACTGAACACGAAATCCGTTACTCGTTAACTCATTACAGATCATCTTGCCTACTTCCACGGCAGTTGGCTTTTCAAAATAATTACCAAAGGACAAATAGAGCAGATCGCTTTCCTCATGTAAGATATGTCCTAGATCCTGTTCTGTGTAAAAGCAGCAGCCAATAACCGGTTCTCCTTTTTCGTGTAACTCCACTGCCACTTCATTACAATCCTCAAATCCGTCTGACTGCGTGTATCCGGCATAATGTAAAGCGACGATCCCTTTCTTTAATAGAGCCTGGAACGCCAGATCTAATTTTAAATAATTGTCTTGCCTGCCTGTATGTTGAAACTGTTCGCGAAATGTTTCGATTATCTCAAGAAAGTCATTTTCCGAGATGTGATCACATTGATCAGGGTAATTATCTTCTATGTATTCCTCACATATTTCTAAAATTTCATGATCTGATAAAAAACCGGCTTTGACATATTCGATGATCATTTCTTCTAGTTCGTCTGCACAGCAGTCATCGTCTATTTTGATCGTTCTTTCCATCGTTTTCTCCTTACTTAAAGAACTACTGAGCTACCATATGATTTGTGTATCTAACATTATACTACAGTCAGCGTCATTTTTCCATCCAAATTTTTTGTTTTTCCATCAAATAGCAGACGATTTGACTTAATCGGTAGTTGCGGTTATAATGATGGATAGAAATGTCGAGAATATGCAGGAGAGAGGTGAACGTATGTATACAGTGGATTTGCGGGAGTGTATCGAAAAAATGAATTTGGAGTGTGTCACGCCGGATGTCAATGTGGAGGAGATCAAGATCACGCAGTCGGATGTCAACCGTCCGGCGCTTCAGCTGGCGGGATTTTTTGACTATTTTGACCACCACCGGGTTCAGATCATCGGTCATGTGGAAAACACGTATATGGAAAAACAGGGGTTGGAGTACAGTGTGGAAATGATGGGCAGGATCATGTCTTATAAGGTGCCCTGCATCATATTCTGCCGGGAGATCGAAGTGCCGGAGCAGTTTATCGAGTTGGCGGCCGAATACGGCGTGCCGATTCTGCGGACAAAGATGACGACATCCTCTTTTTCATCGGAACTGAACCGGTGGCTCAAAGTGGAACTGGCGCCAAGGATCAGCATTCATGGCGTGCTCGTGGATATTTATGGAGAAGGCGTGCTGATCACGGGTGAGAGCGGGATTGGTAAAAGTGAGGTGGCGCTGGAACTGATCCACCGCGGGCATCGTCTTGTGTCGGATGATGTGGTCGAGATCAAGAAGGTAAGCGATGAGACGCTGCTCGGTACGGCGCCGGATATCACAAGGCATTTTATCGAATTGCGGGGGATCGGCATCATAGACGCGAAGGCGCTGTTTGGTGTGGAAAGTGTGAAAAATACGCAGCCGATCGATCTCGTGATCAAACTCGAGGAGTGGAACCGCGATCAGGAGTATGACCGGATGGGATTGGAAGAAAATTACATTGAGTATTTGGGAAATAAGGTCGTCTGTCATTCCATTCCGATCCGTCCGGGAAGAAATGTGGCGATCATCTGTGAATCGGCGGCAGTTAATTTCCGTCAGAAAAAGATGGGTTATAATGCGGCGATGGAGCTTTATAACAGGGTGACGAGTAAACTCGGGTAATAGGTAATACAGGTTACAGGTGTGAAGGCAGGTTTCCCCGCAGGGGTGGAAGATTGCGGCGGGGGAGAAGAGATTGGGAAGGAAAGGTTGAGTACGGAGATGGAAAAGTTTTATGTCGGAGCGGATATCGGTGGGACGACGATCAAATTTGGCATGTTTTCCCATACGGGGGAGCTGATGGAAAAGTGGGAGATCCCGTCGAGGGTAGAGAATGAAGGTGAATCCATACTTTCAGATGTGGCAGCGAGCATAGAAGAGAAGCGGGCCGAACGGGACGGAAACATAATGGGGATCGGGATCGGCGTACCCGGTCCGACCACGGATGACGGTGTCGTCTTGAAATGCCCGAATATACACTGGCAGGTCGTCGATGTGAGAAAAAGGCTTGTCGAACTGACCGGAGTGGGAAATGTAAGAGTCGGAAATGACGCCAATGTCGCAGCGCTCGGAGAGATGTGGAAAGGGGGCGGGCGGGGATTTGACAGCATTGTCATGGTCACGCTCGGTACCGGAGTCGGCGGCGGGATCATCCTCGGCGGAAAGATACTGACCGGAGTGATGGGCGCAGGCGGGGAGATCGGTCATACGAAGGTTGCGTGGAATGAGACGGAAACGTGCGGATGCGGCGGGAAAGGATGTCTGGAGCAGTACGCTTCCGCGACGGGGATCGTGCGCATGGCAAAAAAAGAAATGCGGGCGGACTCCCGTCTTGCTGCGATTGCTGACATAACGGCGAAAGATGTTTTTGATGCGGCAAAGGAAGGGGATGCGTACGCATTACATATCGTTGATCAGTTTGGCATGTATCTGGGGACAGCGCTCGCGAACGTCGCCCATATTGTGGACCCGGAAGCGTTCGTGATCGGAGGCGGCGTTTCGAAGGCGGGGGATATAATCATAAAAAATGTAGAACCTTATTATAATGATAATGTGCTTTTCGCGCTGCGAGATAAGGAATTCCGCCTGGCGCAGCTCGGGAACGACGCCGGGATCTATGGCGCTGTGCGGATGGTACTCTGACAGACCGGAAAAGCTGTCAGGCAATGGCAGTTCTAGCAGCTTTAAATTTTTTGCAGCCGAATAAGTTTGTGTGCGCGCCATTACCCGTCGGGTGCAAAAGGCGTGCGAATATGGAGGGGAACGATGCAGGTAAAGGAAATGGAGCCGCTGTGTGCGCATACGACGTTTCGCATCGGCGGGCCGGCAGCCTATTATCTGGTGCCGGAATGTGCGGAGGAAGTGCGCGAGGGGATCGCGTTTGCCAACGAACGGAAACTTCCTTTTGTTACGATTGGGAGAGGGAGCAATATCCTGTTTTCAGATAAAGGGTATGACGGTGTTGTGATCGAGGTCGGCAGGGGAATGGAGCGTATCGAGGTGCTGGATGACGGAATGATCCGTGCGGACGCCGGAGCTGGAATCGGCGCGCTGGCGGCGGCGGCAGCCAGAGAGTCGCTTGGCGGTTTGGAATTTGCCAGCGGGATCCCGGGGACACTCGGCGGCGCGGTGACGATGAACGCGGGCGCCTACGGCGGGGAGATCAAGGACTGCATCGTGTCGGCGGCCGTGCTCGATGCCGATGGAGCGGTACAAAGGCTGAAGAAGGACCAGCTCGATCTCGGATACCGTTCCAGTGTGATCCAGAAGAAGGGATATATCGTACTGAATGCTGTGTTTCAGATGCAGGAGGGGGAAAAAGAAACGATCTTACAGCGGATGCGGGAAATGAACGAGAGCCGGCGCCAAAAGCAGCCGCTCGAGTATCCGAGTGCCGGCAGCACGTTTAAGAGGCCGGAGGGACATTTTGCCGGAAAACTCATTGAGGAAGCCGGACTGCGGGGATACCGGATCGGGGACGCCCAGGTATCGGAAAAACACTGCGGCTTTGTCATAAACCGGGGGCATGCGACGGCAGCCCAGGTGTTGGAGCTGATCGGGCACGTACAGGAAAAAGTGTTTCAGGTGTCAGGAATAAAACTGGAGCCGGAAGTTAAAATTATATGAGGAGAAAACGATGCGTTTTGTAATTGTGACAGGTATGAGTGGGGCCGGCCGTTCGTCGGCGATGCGTATTTTGGAAGATGACGGGTTCTTTTGTGTGGACAATCTTCCGGTTTCCCTTCTTCCGACGTTTATGCAGCTGACGGAAGATTCGAGGGAGCAGATCGAAAAAGTGGCGCTCGGCCTTGATATCCGCGTAGGAGAAGAGGCGCTGCGGGAAACCTCGAGTATCCTGCGTGAGTTGAAGCAGGGCGGTTACTCGTTTGAGATCTTATTTTTCGAGGCGAGTACCCGTGTTCTTGTCAAGCGGTATAAGGAGACGAGACGGCTGCATCCGCTGGCAAAAGGCGGAAGGATCGATTCGGGGATCGAGGCGGAGAGGGAGCTTTTGATCGAACTAAAAAGCAGCGCGGATTATATCATTGATACGAGTACGCTTTTGATCCGTGAGTTGAAGCAGGAACTCGAGCGGATCTTCCTGAACGGGGAAGAGCATTGTAATTTTTACCTGACGATCGTTTCGTTCGGGTTTAAGTACGGGATCCCGACCGACGCGGACCTCGTCTTTGACGTGAGGTTTCTGCCAAATCCGTTTTATATCGATGAACTCAAAGTGCAGACAGGAAACGATGACGATGTGTTCCAGTATGTGATGAAGTTCTCTCAGGCGAAGGAGTTTTTGGAAAAATTAAAAGAGATGCTCGATTTTTTGATCCCCAATTATATCATCGAGGGAAAAAACCAGCTCGTCATCGCGATCGGATGTACGGGTGGGAAGCACCGGTCTGTGACGCTGGCCAATGCCCTTTACAAAGAATTTGAAAATTCGGAATACGGATGCAAGAAAGAGCATAGAGATATAGAGAAAGACAGGTTACGGAATTTATGTCATTTTCAGGAAAAGTAAAAGAGGAGTTAGGTGGACAGGTGAGCCGGGCAAGGCATTGTCAGATTGCGGAATTGGCGGCTTTGTTCAGCTGCTGCGGGAAAATGGTACCGGAAGGAGACGGAAAATTTTCTGCGAAATTTGTCACAGAGAACTTGACAGTCGCCCGAAAATATTCTATCTTAGTTAAGAAAGCATTTCAGTATTCCATTGAAATGTCGGTCCGGGGGCATCAGTACATCCTCTACATTCTGGATGAGCAAGATGCGCTCACATTTTCGAAAGCGTTGAAACTTGGAGAGGGGAAGACGCTTGTTCACGAACTGGTTGTCCAGAGAAGCTGTTGTAAACGGGTTTTCATCCGCGGACTTTTTCTGGCATGTGGTTCGGTGGCAGATCCGGCGCGGGGGTACCATCTGGAAATGGCGCTCGGGTCGATGGGGAAAGCAAGAGAGGTAATCCGGCTTTTACAGGCATTTGAAATAGAAGCCAAAATGGTGGAGAGAAAAAAAAATTATATTGTATATGTGAAAGAGGGGGCACGTATTGTAGATCTGCTCAATGTGATGGGAGCGCATGTGGCGCTGATGGATTTTGAGAATGTCCGCATCCTGAAAGAGGTACGGAACTCAGTCAACCGTCAGGTGAACTGTGAGACGGCGAACATTAAAAAGACCGTTTCAGCCGCTGCCAGACAGATAGAAGATATACAGTACATCAGGGATACTTCCGGGTTTGGAACACTTCCTAAGGGCTTGGCAGAAATCGCAATCATTCGACTGGAACATGCGGAAGTATCATTAAAGGAACTGGGCGGGATGCTGGATCCGCCGATTGGAAAATCAGGTGTGAATCATCGGCTCCGTAAGCTGAGTGGGATCGCGGAGGAGATGAGAAACAGGGACGGTTCAATCGGATGAAAGAACGGTTCGGGAAGTTTATACGCAAATAAGCTACGAAAAAAAGTCCTGTCATACAGGGCGGATATTTCGTGCGGATGGAGGAAAAAATGTTAGAAAAAAGTGTGGAAGTAAAAATACTGGAGAATGGTGCGCGATCGACTGCCAAGCTGGTTCAGATTGCCAATCAATATCGAAGTACGGTCAATATCAAACAGAACAGTAAGATCGTGAATGCGAAGAGCATTATGGGAATGATGACGCTCGGTCTGGTTTCCGGCCAGAATATCGATGTGGAAGTGGACGGAGAGGACGAGAAGGACGCGATGAACGGTATTGAGATGTTCTTACTGGGCAGGTAAAAAGTTTTTACATAAACCTGTTTGCATGACAGCTACATGAAAGTTTCAAAGGCGAAGCTTTTATGTAGCTGTCGGTTTGAAAAGAAAGAAATGGGGAATGCAAATGAATTTTACACACCTCCATGTCCACAGCGAATACAGCCTGCTGGACGGTTCTAGTAAACTAAAAGAGCTCGTAACCCGCACAAAGGAACTGGGTATGGACAGCATCGCCCTAACGGACCACGGTGTGATGTACGGCGTCATCGACTTTTACCGGATGGCGAAAGAGGCGGGGATCCGCCCGATCATCGGCTGTGAGGTCTATGTCGCGCTCGGTTCCCGGTTTGACAGGGAAAACAGCCAGGGAGAAGACCGCTATCACCACCTGGTACTGCTGGCGGAAAATAACCGCGGATACCAGAACCTCATGAAGATCGTGTCAAAAGGATTTACCGAGGGATTTTATTACAAACCCCGTGTAGACTATGAGGTACTGCGCCGGTACCACGAGGGGATCATTGCGCTCAGCGCGTGTCTGGCCGGCGCTGTGCCGTCTAAACTGTTAAAAGGTCTGTACGGCGACGCGAAGAAAGAAGCGCTGGAACTGCAGGAAATTTTCGGCGAGGGGAATTTCTTTTTGGAACTGCAGGATCACGGACTGTCCCAGCAGGCGACGGTGAACCAGGGGCTGCTCCGCATCCACGAGGATACCGGGATCGATCTTGTCGCCACCAATGATATCCATTACATATACGATACGGACGTGGAAGCTCATGATATTCTGCTCTGTATCCAGACGGGGAAGAAAGTCAGCGATGAAAACCGTATGCGGTACGAGGGCGGGCAGTATTTCCTGAAGTCGCCTAAACAGATGGCGGAATTGTTCCCGTATGCCGCGGAAGCGATCGAAAACACCTATAAGATCGGCCAGAGGTGTCAGGTAGAGATCGAGTTTGGCCATTATAAGCTGCCGCGGTTTGATGTGCCTGGTGGCTATACGTCGGAACAATATTTGCGCAAACTCTGTTCCGACGGACTGGAAAAGCGGTACCGGGATTCCGGTTATGAGATGGACAAGCTGCGGGAGCGTCTGGAATATGAACTGGATACGATCGTCAGCATGGGGTTTGTCGATTATTTCCTCATCGTATGGGATTTTATCAAATACGCGAAAGATCATGACATTCCGGTCGGGCCGGGGCGGGGTTCGGCGGCGGGCAGCATCGTGGCATATGTGCTGGAGATCACGGATATCATTGATCCGATCAAATACAACCTGCTGTTTGAGCGCTTCCTGAATCCAGAGCGTGTCACGATGCCGGATATCGATATTGATTTTTGTGTGGACGGCCGTCAGGATGTCATCGACTATGTGACCGATAAATACGGGGAAGACCGTGTCGTGCAGATCGTAACGTTTGGAACGATGGCCGCGCGCATGGTCATACGGGACGTGGGGCGTGTGCTGGATCTGCCGTACTCCCTGGTGGACAGCGTCGCAAAGGCGGTGCCGATGGAGTTAGGCATCACGATCAGCAAAGCGCTCGATATGAATCCCGAACTGAAGCAGATGTATGAGGGCGATGAGTCCATCCACAAGCTGATCGACATGTCGCTGCGTCTGGAAGGACTGCCCAGGCATACATCGATCCATGCGGCGGGAGTCGTGATCAGTCCAGAGGAAGTGGATAATTTTGTTCCGGTTTCCCGGGCGGCAGACGGTACGATCACGACGCAGTATACGATGGTCACGCTCGAGGAGCTGGGACTGTTGAAGATGGACTTTCTCGGTCTCCGCAATCTTACGGTCATTAAAAACGCGGTCAATGCGTCAAAAGATGATCTGGACCTCGAGAAGATCAACTATGAGGACAGGCATGTGTACGAAATGATCTCAGCCGGAAAAACGGAAGGTGTGTTCCAGTTAGAAAGTGCCGGTATGACGAGTTTTATGAAAGAGTTAAAACCGGAAACGCTCGAGGACATCATTGCGGGGATCGCGCTGTACCGCCCGGGGCCGATGGACTTTATCCCGAAATATATCACGGGCAAGAACGATAAGAATCATGTCGTGTACGACTGCCCGGAACTTGAGCCGATCCTCTCCCCGACGTACGGCTGCATCGTGTATCAGGAGCAGGTCATGCAGATCGTCCGGGATCTCGCCGGATACAGTTACGGGCGAAGCGACCTTGTGCGGCGTGCCATGTCGAAAAAGAAAACGTCGGTCATGGAAAAAGAAAAAAATAATTTTATTTATGGAAATGAGGAAGAGGGAGTCGAGGGCTGTATCCACCGGGGGATCCCGGAACCCGTAGCGAGGAAAATATTTGAGGAAATGATGGATTTTGCCAAATACGCGTTTAATAAATCGCACGCGGCCGCGTATGCGGTCGTCGCGTATCAGACGGCTTATTTAAAATATTATTATCCAGAGGAATTTATGGCGGCGCTTCTGACTTCGGTGATGGATAATACGGGAAAGATCACGGAGTATTCCATGACGTGCCGGCAGATGGGCATTTCGATCCTTCCACCGGATATCAACGAGGGAGAGGCGGCGTTTACGCCGACCGAGGGCGGGATCAAATACGGACTCGCCGCGATCAAAAGCGTGGGAAGGCCAGTGATCGAGGAGATTACGAAGGAGCGGAAGGCGGGCGGTGAATTCCGTTCGCTGAAAGACCTCTGCTCGCGGATGAGTGGAAAATCGATCAATAAGCGGACGCTGGAGAGTTTTATCAAGGCGGGGGCGCTCGACTGCCTGGACGGTACGAGAAAGCAGAAGATGAGCGCGTATGCTGGCATACTGGACGGGATCAGCCAGGAGAAAAAGATGACTCTCACAGGGCAGTTATCCCTGCTTGATTTTGCCGCGGAGGACGAAAAAGAAGAACTGGAAGTAAAGCTCCCGGACGTGGGTGAGTATGACAAAGAGATGATACTCAGTTTTGAAAAGGAAGTGCTCGGCGTGTATATCAGCGGCCACCCGCTGGAGGATTTTATTCCGGTAATGAAAAAAAATATTACGAGAACGACCGCGGATTTCGCCGTGGCGGAAGGCGAATCCGCGCCTGCCGTCCGGGACAATGAGAGTGCCGTCATCGGCGGGATGATCGTGGATAAGACGGTCAAAACGACGCGCACGAACAGCCTGATGGCATTTATCACGATGGAAGATCTCGTCGGCACTGTGGAGGTCATCGTATTTCCAAAAGATTATGAAAAGTACCGCCGCGATCTGGAAGAGGACCGAAAGGTATTCATCCGGGGACGCGTCACGGTCGAAGAGGATAAGCCGGCGAAGCTGATCTGCCAGAGTATGATCCCGTTTGACGATATTCCAAAACAGCTCTGGATCCAGTGCGGCAAAAAGGAAGAGTACCGGGAAAAAGAAGGAGCGCTGTTTGAAACGCTGTCTGCCTATGACGGGCATGATACCGTTATCATTTATCTGTCGGCGGAGCGGGCGAAAAAACAGCTGCCAAACAGCAGGATGACGAGGGTCTGTCCAGAACTGCTCGAACAGCTTGCTGGCATGTTTGGAAGCGAAAATGTAAAAGTCGTTCAATCTAGTATTGAAAAAAAATTACAAATGTCGTACAATAATGAATAGTAATGTGACACGGATAGGTGCGCACGAATGGAGGAAATGAAAGATGGCAGAGCATGCAATTAAAACGATAGGGGTATTGACGAGCGGCGGTGACGCGCCGGGGATGAACGCGGCGATACGTGCCGTGGTGCGTGCCGGTATTTCCAGCGGGGTGAAAGTAAAGGGAATCCGGCGCGGTTATGCGGGGTTGTTAGAAGAGGATATTATCGATATGGAGACGATGAGCGTCTCGGATATTGTACAAAAAGGCGGAACGATCCTGTATACGTCACGCTGTAAGGAGATGACGACGCCGGAGGGACAGAAAAAAGCAGCCGATATCTGCCGCAAGCATGGGATCGACGGTATCGTGGTGATCGGCGGCGACGGCTCATTCCGCGGCGCGCAGAAGCTCTCGATGAATGGGATCAATACGATCGGTGTTCCCGGTACGATCGACCTGGATATATCCTGTACCGAATATACGATCGGCTTTGACACGGCGTGCAATACGGCGATGGAGGCGATCGATAAAGTGCGCGATACATCGGCTTCCCATGAAAGGTGCAGTATCATCGAAGTCATGGGGCGTACGGCGGGGCACATCGCGCTGTGGTGCGGTATCAGCAATGGCTCGGAATATGTTCTGATCCCGGAGCGCTATGACAACGATGAGCAGAAGATCATCGAAAAGATACGTGCGAAACGCCGGATTGGAAAGAAGCACCACATTATCGTAAACGCTGAGGGAATCGGGGATTCTTATGGCATGGCAGAACGGATCGAGGCGGCAGCAGGCATCGAGACGAGGGCGACCGTGATCGGGCATATCCAGCGAGGCGGAAATCCGACGTGCCGTGACCGCGTGTACGCGTCCGCGATGGGGGTAAAGGCGGTAGATCTTCTCCTGGAGGGGCAGACAAACCGGGTGGTGGCGTATCGTTCCGGTCATTTTTGTGATTTTGACATTGACGAGGCGCTGGCGATGACAAAAGACATTGACGAGCACTTGTTCAGTATGACAAAGAGGCTCTCCAGATAGAAAAATAAAATCAGCAAAATAAAAGATGCCAGGGTCAAAAACGTATCTGATCCTGGCATCTTTTTATTAATCAGTCACGGAATCAAAAGCTGACAGATCATCATCCTGTGTGCTTCCGGTTTCTGCTTCTTTTGAATCTTTGTCTGGAACATTTATTGTTACATAGTCTCTGTTTTCAGAGTCTTCTTCGTCGTAGAGGTCGTTGTCAAAGTCGTCGTCATCAAAATCATCTAAATAATCTTTCATTAACACATTTTTTAGAAAATACATGATGCCTCCGATAGCAGCGATCGCAGTTCCCA